>NZ_JACOOY010000003.1:0-250513 GCF_014287705.1 Dorea hominis
ATAAGAAAATATCAAAATATGTTTAATAAATGGTGGGAAAGTAAGTCAAAAAAGTATCAGTGGGAAGGAAGAGAAAAAGGAAACTGGGTTGTAGACTTTAGTACAGGAGAAATATATTTAGAAGAAAATAACATAAATTAAAATATATGTTATTAATATACAAAGAAAGGAGGAGCAATATGAGTAGATATGAAAGTAAAGTAGGAAAAAAAACCATGACAACAGTTTTATCAGGATGTACTTGTAGTGGTGGATGCAATCTGAAATGCACAGGTGGATGTAAATATGGTTGCACAAAAGGTTGTCAAGCAGTCTGCTATGTTGGTTCTTATAAGTTCCTTAAAAATTAGGTAGACAATAGCAATGTAAAGAGGTGAAACTATGAGCAGATATACGAGCAAAATTCAAGGTACGTACAGTACTGTTATTACACCAAGAGGATGTATAGTGTGTAGTAATAACTGTTTACAAACATGTTCAGGTTCATGCCATGGAGATTGTAAGAAAACGTGTTCGGGAGGATGCGCAAAAAACTGTAAAGGTGGTTGTACCGGTCTTAGTAACAAAATTTAGTTATTCAAAATTAGGAGAGGGAGAAATCCCTCTCTTTAAAGGATTAGGCATATGAAAATATTATTGAAAATATTAAAAAAAAATGCGCGTAATAGTATTGTGTGTGTTATGAGTGCTATTTTAGTTGCAATTATGTTATTTGTCTTTCTAGGAGTTAAAGAATTGGTTCTTGGAACAATGAGTATGGAAGAAAGGGTTCGGTCGCAACAAGGAATTGCGATTCAAACGTACATGTATATATTGCTGTTTATTGGTCTGATTTTGATCAGCTATACAGTAAGCAATTATAGCCGGATAAGAATCAAAGATTATGGAATGTTTATGGTATTCGGAGAAGAAAAGAAAGATATTATCCGGATGATAATTCTGGAATATGGGATTATATGTGGTATTTCGTGGCTGATTGGGTGTGTAGTGGGAACGCCTTTTGTAATTCTTCTTCAGTCTATATTCAGAAAAGAAGGGATTCAAACAGTTCAAGATCCATGCTGGTTTCTAAAGAATATTGGAAGCACATGTTTTTATATGTGTGTTATTTTGTGCATTGCAGTAATCATGAATATAATAAAAATTCAAAACAATTCACTGGCTTCGCTTTTGAATACGGAACAGAAAAGGGGGACGGTTCCGTCTGTTAAAGCAAGCGTGATAGGTGCGATTGCAGGGCTGATCTGTTTTGTGTTTGCAATTATTCTTTTTTCGAAGGTTCCTATGACATATCCACGTATGAAATATGGAGTTCTTTTTTCGCTGACCGGATTATATCTTTGGTTTACTTATTTGGGAAATGTTATATTGCGATGGGTGAAAAAGAAAGAAAAATGGTATGACAGACATATTCTTACGCTAAAAACGTTGTATCACAGATTTTCAGAAAATAAAAATATAATTTTAATTGTTTTTATTATTAATGTATTTGTATGGGTGATTGTAAATATCAATATTATAGAATACGGTAATCTTTCTTCCGAGTATTTATGGAAATATCCATATAATTATGTATGTATGACAGAAGAAAAATATACAGACGAAATTCATAAGGTTATAAAAGAACCAGATGAAAAAATAGATGAATATGCGTATATTCCGCTCATAAGCAATGATGGAGGAGAATATGTAGGTATTTCGGAGGATTCCTATAACAAACTTACAAAGAATAAGAAAGAGCATATCAAACAGGGAGAGGTAAAGGCAGTTCTGGAAAAATCAAAACAAGACGATGAAAACATGTTTCAGGATAAACATGTTTATTTAAAAACAGCAACAGGAATGTGTAAATTTGCGATAAAAAAAGAAGTGAAAGAAGTTTTATTTGTTGCTCAACAGTCGGATATTATACGAATTCTGGTTATGAATAATAGTGATTTTGATATGCTTAGATCTTTGCAGAAAAAGAATACGGTTATTATGACGCAGCAAACAGAAAAAGAGACGGCGATTGATGAGGGCAAATTAAAAGTATGTGAAAAGAAATATGAGATAATTGGTTTTTATAAAGGCTCATTGATGAAAGAAGACAGACAGGATGATTTGACAACTCTTATCTTTTACATTTGTATTGGTGCATTTTTGATTATTAGTGGAATAATGATTTTATCTATAAAAATATGGTCAGACATTTCTAATGTAAGTATGAAATATGGATTCTTGAAAAAAATAGGCATGGAGACCAAAGAAATAAAGAAAAATGTGAAAAAGGAACTTTCGCTTTCTTTATGGATCGCATTTATACTTTCGATTGTAATAAGTGGTGGTGCTTTGAGTCATATTACATGGAACGTTGATTGGCTCTTGAAAAAACAGGTGTTGATAACATTTTTTGCACTGTTATTATTCCAGGCCGGGTACATTATCTTATTGAGAGAGTATGGATGGAGACTTGCTAATCAGCAAATTCAGAGTGAAAGAAGGGAAAAGATATGGAAGTGATCAGCGGAGAGAAAATTGTGAAAAGTTACGGTAAGTTTAAAGTGTTAAAGGGTATTAATTTGAATGTACAGGATGGCGAATTTGTAGGAATTATGGGAAAATCAGGAAGTGGGAAGACGACACTTTTGAAAATTCTGGGACTCATTGAATCTGTAACAGATGGGGCACTTTTATACAAGAAAGATGAAATATCAAAACTGTCAGATAAAGAACTTGCGAGAATACGAAGAGAAGAATTGGGATTCGTATTTCAGGAATTTTATTTGATGGACAGCCTGGATGTTTTTGAAAACATTATGTTGCCTTTCTATATCAGCAAAACGGTAGATGATGCCAAAAAAGAAAGAGCGAGAATGCTAATGGATCAATTCGGGATCAGGCTTTTGGAAAAAAAGATGCCAACTGAACTGTCAGGAGGTGAAAGGCAGAGAGTTGCTATTTGCAGAGCATTAATAAATGATCCAGAGATTATTTTCGCAGATGAGCCTACAGGAAACCTTGATTCGAAGTCCGGAAAAGTGGTAATTGAAGCGCTGAGAGAAATAAATAAAAAAATGAATAAAACAATTGTCATGGTAACACATGATCCACAAATGGCAAGTTGGTGTGACCGCATTGTATTATTGAAAGATGGAAGAATTATAAATGAATTGAAGAAAAAGATTGATCAAAGTGACTTTTATAGAGTAATCATAGAAAGTATGGTTGAATTGTAGTGAAAACTTATATATTATTAAAAAAATTTTTTAAGGAAAAAATAGGTTATATAATATTATTAAGTATTGTTATTATATTGGGAATAATATTGGAGAGTATTAATCCATATTTATTTGGGAAAATTATAGACAATATTAGTAAGAATAAAAAAATGGTAATGGGTAGATATTTTTTTTGGTATACGGCCATTTTGTTTAGTATTCAAATTTTAGGATGTTTTGAAAAAATACTTGGGAAAAGTATAGTTTTAAATATTGTAAATAGAATCAAACATACACTTTTTGGATGTGTAGTAGCTATGCCTTATTATAAGAGTCAAGAATTTGAACAAGGCGAATTATTAAATAGAATAGAATTTGACGCATCAATTATTGTAGATTATTATATGGATTTTGTTAGTAGTATTTTTATGATTATAGGTAATTTTTTTATTTCATTATATTTTTTAATGAAAATTTCTAACATTTTAACATTAATATCCGTTGTGCTCATATCTTTAATGTATATAGTAAATATCCTGTTTAAAAATACTGTAAAAAAATTACAAGAAGATATTAAAATCTTTTCAGATCAATACTATAGTTGGTTGCAGGAAAAGATTTCAAATCTTTTAGGAATTAAAGTATATCAAGAAGAAAAAAAGGTTAGCAGAAAATTTAGTGATTTATTATCCAAAGAATATAATCTATATATGGAAAATGAAATAGTTGATTCAAAAATAGAATTTATTCGTGGAATAATTAATTTGTTATTGGATGTTTCAATTCTTTTTATTTCGATAAAATATATTGAAAAAGGGGAAATGACAATCGGAGGATTAGTTGCATTTAGTACTTATTTATCAAAATTACTGATAGCGATATCTAAAATACTTGATATCAATATAAATAAACAGGCAGTAAATATTAGTTATCAAAGAATAAGTTCTTTGCTTGAAAAAAATATATATCCGAAAGAAGAAAAATATATAGAAAAAATTAATCAAATTTCGTTTGACAGTGTATCTTTTGGTTATAATAAAAAATGTGTATTAAATAATGTAGCATTTGAACTGAAAGAAGAAGGTATTTATTCATTTGTTGGTGAAAACGGTAGTGGGAAAACTACAATATTATCTTTAATAGAAAAGTTATATTCATGTCAAAAAGGAAAAATAAAAGTAAATAATATTTTAATAGATGATATTAATACAGATTGCTATAGAAAAGAAATAATTTATTTGACGAAAAAACCATATTTTATTAATGGAACAATTTTAGAAAATATAAAAATAGGAAATGAAAATGTGACAATGGAAGAGATACAAGAAGTATGTAAAAAAATAGGTATTCATAATTATATTATGGAATTGAAGGAGGGATACAATTCTTCAATAGGGGAAGAGGGAAAAAAATTGTCCAGTGGACAACGTCAAAAAATCGCATTTGTCAGAGGATATTTAAGAAGGGCTTCTGTTGTTTTATTAGATGAAGCTACATCTGATGTAGATGGACAAAGTGAAAAGAATATGTGTAATCTAATAAAAGAAATGTCAAGACGAGCAATAATAATTAATATTAGTCATAGAGAACTAAGTGTAAAGATGAGTAAAAAGATATTTTTTCTTCATGGAGGAGAGATTATAGATGAAGGAACACATGAGGAATTGTTAAATAGAAATAAAAACTATGAAGAGTTATTTAGTAAGTATTCATAAATGAATTAAAGGTATCAATGTAGAACATTTAGAACTTATGCCAGAATAAATATATTTAAGCATTTAAAGTGTATATGAAATATCGGAAGAATTCTAATGGGGGTACAAAAACAATTAACTTGAATTTGCGATATAGTTGTTGCAGGCGGGAAATGAAATTCAAGGCGTGATATTAAGGATACATAGATGCTTTAGATTGTATGAAAGAGGGAATGCTATTTAGATATTAAAAATATAAAATTCTGTTAAAAGTGACTGGAAGATAATTGTTAAATAATACAATCTGACAGTCATTTTTATATACTTTTCCTTATTTAGGGAGGCGAGATAAAAGGAGAAGGCGTATTTGCATCAATGGAAGCGACTAAAAAAACAAAAAAGTAAGAAGAAACAAAGTGTTGTAATCGTACAGGTTGCAGCACTTTTTTTTCCGACATTTTTCGAAAATGGTAAGACTGTATCAATACGTTCACCGCCATGTTCCGATTTGATTTCTATAGAAACCCAGATCGGAGGAAAAATAAATGGCTTATAACAAAGCAAGCGAAGAACGAAAATGGCATTATTGGAAAGAACGGGAAGAAAAGAAACTGCGTGAACTGGGCATGGACGAAGAGAAGATTCGGAAATTAAGACAGATGGACTGGGAAGATTTTCTGGAAGAACGCAGATACCGGGAACGGCTGGAAGAAACGATGCAGGAGATTGATACAGGAAAACCAGAGGACGGTGAACCGTTTGCAATGGATGTCCGGGAACTCTTAGATCATGTGGGAGATAGACGGTTGTATGAACTGTTAAAGGATACGGAGCATCAGACACTGGAGATACTTTTGCTTAGTACATGGGGATATTCGATTAAGGAAATCGCAAGTATTATGGGACTTCCGAAGGATACCGTTTATACGAAAAGAAAGATTTTGCGGAAAAAATTGAAAAAATTTTAAATTTTGAGACAAAAATGACGAATTTCGTCGGCTATTTAATAGGCAGGTAAATTTTGCCAGTGTACTTTGAAAATCCTATACCAGCATTACAGGTACGTTCCCGTAAGTAGAAGCGTGTTAGGAAGGCGCGAGGACAGATGAAAATGACAGGAAAGAAAACAAAAAGAAAATTCTTTGCTGGTGTTTTTGTTTCGAGCGAATCACCTTTAACTGAAACAGGATCGTGGCGGTCTTTTGCGAGGATCACTTACGAGGGGATAATGATACATAGGAACTGCCAGTGAGCAGAGGATGGACTTTGGGTTGTAATCAGCAAGACCTTTAGAAAATCCATGAGCGGTGCGATGCCAAGCATCCGCCTGTAATGTTCCCGTAAGGCAAAGGGGGAGTCGAGGACAAATACAATGCCAAAAATCAAAAGTATAAGAAATCAAGGAAGAATGTGTCGTTGATATCAGATACATGCGGCTGTAGGGAGTTATTCCTTTACAGCCGTATTGATGTGGTATCAGCAGACATATCAGGTAACAAACTATGTATTACAGAAAAGAGTATTTGAAAAGAGCACATCGGGAAATTGATACGATCTTCCGGGTGCTGTTCCCGGAACATGGAATGGCAGTAAGGGAAGAGCAGATCCTGTTATGCCATGAAATGTTGGATAACTTGCTGGGAAGAAACATAGCACTGTGTGACGCAGGTGTCGGCATCGGGAAAACCTATGCCTATCTGGTGGCTTGTGTTCTGATGAGAAAGTATTCTCTTCTTGCAGACGGATATTCTCCATACGAACAGCGTCCGGTTGTGATCTCTACTTCCAGCATTGCACTCCAGAAAGCAATTCTTACGGAATATATCCCTTTTCTCTCCCGGATTCTTCAGGAGAATGGGACAATTCAGGTGCCGCTCAAAGCAGTTATCCGCAAAGGGAAAGAGCATTTTGTCTGCGATGAGAGATTAGCGCAACGAATCGTTGCAATCAAAGAGAAAAATAAAAATGCATTGCAGAAAGAAGCACTGCTGTCTCTGAGAGAACACTACGACATGGATGAAGTGTCCGGATTAAGCGGATTTGACAGAAGGATGGTAAGCGTGCCGAAGTTCTGTTCAAGGGAATGTTCGAAAAAAGGTTCCTGCAGGTATCAGCAGTATCTGGAACATTCCAGAGATGATGAAATGTTCATCCAGATCTGCAACCATAATTATCTGCTGGCAGATGGCTATCACAGACTGCAGGATTACCGCCCGTTACTAAAAGACTACCGGGCATTGATCGTAGACGAAGCACACAAACTGCCGGATGCGGCAAAGCAGATGTTCGGGAAGAGCCTGTGTTATGACAATATCAGGGAGATCTGCTTTTATCTTGGAAAAGAATATCAGGGACCGGAGATAAGAAAACTGTCCGGGACGATTCGGATGGTGCTGGATGTGATAGGAGAAAACCACAGAACCAGATATGGATTAAAAGAAGAATTTCACATGACAGAAGAGTGTGCCATGTATTTATATGAAGGGATACAGACCATGAATAAGATCATAGAAAAAATAGAAAAGAAGATCCCAAAGTGGATCAGAAACAAGCTGGAAGAAACCAGAAGTGTGTTGGAATGCTTTTTCCATCAGGATCAGAAGTATGTGCTGCATCTGAAACAGGATCAGGAACATCGGATCATATTGTGTGCCTCCAGCAGACGGATTCCACAGTATCTTGACCAGATGTTGTGGAGCAGAGGAATGGGAGCAATCCTGACAAGCGGAACATTAAAAACCGGACAGGGATTTGCCCATATCCGGAAGATGATAGGATTACAGAAAGTGCAGAGGGTACGTGAATATGTGGCAGACTCTCCATTTGAATATCAGAGGAACTGTCTGTTATATCTGCCAAAAGATCTGAAAAGATGCAGAAGAGGAAGTCAGGAAGAAACAGAGATGATAGCTGATCATATCCATTCGTTGATCTGTTCAACTTACGGACATACATTGGTGCTGTTCACATCCTATCACCTGATGGGAAATGTATATCAGATGTTGCGGGATGAGATCCCTTTCCCGATGATCGAGGTGTGGAGACATTCCCCGGAAGAAATCACAAGATTCAAACAAACAGACAATGCTGTCCTTTTCGCAGCCGGATCCTGCTGGGAAGGAGTAGACTTTCCCGGAGATATGGTATCTTCGTTAATTATTGTAAAGTTGCCGTTCGCTGTTCCAGATCCCATCAGTGAGGCTCAGAAGAAAGAATATGATTGTCTGAAAGACTACATTCAGGCAGTGGTCGTTCCGGATATGCAGAAAAAACTAAGGCAGGGATTCGGACGTGCGCTCCGCACAGAGACAGACACCTGTGTCGTGTCCATCTTAGATGAGCGAGCAGGAGAAGAAGGAAGATATCATGAGGAAGTGATGTGCGCACTTCCGAAGTGCAAGATGGCAAAAGACATCAAGGATGTCCAGCATTTTATCAGAAACCGGAAGAGTGTGGAATATTACCTGTAAATACCCGTGGTTTTGCTACAATAACAGCGAGTTTACGACGAAATGTTTGGTGGTATTTCTGGGGGGTTTTCGGTGGAATTGGTGGTATTGCTGAATAGCTATTTGAACATGAAGTGGGTATACTGTGTATAGCGTTAGAGATTTAGAAGGAAGGTACTAATATGGCAAAATATATCGTAGAAATGCAGATGGATAAACAAGAAAAATTTTATTTTATTCGAGAAAACGAAAGCAGAGATATTGTATATTTACCTTCTAAATCTCTAATGCATAAGAAAAGGTCAAAGATATCACCGAATACCATACAAAGAAGTGCCTTTGCATTATCTTATTATTTGAATTTTCTGGATGAAAAGCAACTTTGTTTGGATGATATTTATCAAATGAAATATATTGAACAGCATGAACATTTTACAGATTTCCTGATTTGGTTAAAAGCTGGTATGCATAGCAGGGAAGATTATTTAAAACTTCCTAATAATGAGACATGCAATGCATATTTAAAAGAAGTATTCAGATTTTATACCTTTATGGAGCAGGAAAACAAGCATTCGGAAAGCTTGAAGGTATTATCAGATACGCAAATGATTGTGCGAAATTCCATCGGTATCAGAAAAGTATTGAATAGGAAGAGTTTTCGAGGATATTTAAAAGAAAAAGGACATCAAGGAAAAACCATTGAGCAGGACAAGATTGTAGTGTTGTTGCAAGAATGTGCAAACAGCCGCGATCAGGTTCTGCTTTTATTATTAGCAGAAACAGGCTTTAGAATAGGGGAACTCTTAGGTGTACGATACGCAGAGGATATAGACTATGAGAAACATATAATATATGTCAACTTTCGAGATGATAATGAGAATGGGGCAAGAGCTAAAAACGCAGAACTTCGAAGAGCCAAAATCAGCGACGCAACATTTGATATTTTAATGTTTTATATTGAAGACTATAAGGAACTGATTATAGGACAGGAATATTTATTTATTAATGTCTCAGGTGATTACGTTGGAAAGCCTTTTAAGGGAAGTGGAGTATATGCCATGTTACGCAGATTGGAGAGAAAGACGGGAATTAAAGCATCTCCACATATGCTCCGGCATTATTTTGCAAATGCAAGACGAAAAGATGGATGGAAATTAGAAATGATTAGTCAAGCACTCGGGCATCGGAATATCGAAACGACTATGAAATATCTGAATATAACAGAGGATGAACTAATAGAAGTCAGTGATGCTTTTTATAACAGGCATCAAGCAATGTATGGTGTTCAGAATTTGTTATAAAAAAGAGGAGGCGATCAAGTGTCTGCAATTCGATTGCTGCAAGCAGAACGCAAGGAAGAGATACAGCATCTTCACAGGCAGTTTATGTCAGGCGGAATATTGCAGAGAGAATTATGGGAAGAAGCAGAGAAATTCCTTATCCAAAGAGAAATCTATGATGTGATTTTAGCAGAAGAACAAGATTTGCGGGAATACAAACAAACTTTGTTGGATAGTGGGAATTATACGAAAAAGCAGGTGAAAGAGCAGTCATCCGCATTACGGAAGATACAGAAGTATTGGATAGAAACAGAATATGGAGAGCTACTCTTAGAAATCCGAGAAAGCCAAGTGTCAGATGAGGCATTGAAGGGAAACATCAAACGGTTTCTAATCCGGCAGGGAATACATCATATCAAAGAGATTGATTATACGGTACGAAGCCGTTATGAAGCAGAACTGAAAAAAATGTGGGATGAAGCGAGTGTGATGAGATATTTAAAGGTTTTCGATCATATCAAGCAGTATAGTATCCAAAAAGAAATAGAAAGTCTGCCGGGAAGAATCGAACACCGGAGGAAATATCAAGCACAGGTTGTATTCCTGCCATACTTACCAGATTTGGAGTTGGTTAAGGATTTTGAATATGTCCGAGATAAACAGGAACTGGTGTGGGATTTTTTTAGAAGAGCATCTGAAAAATTAAAAAAGCAGGTTTTTCTACTATTGAATTATATTCTAGATAATTTGTATCGAGACGATCCCAAAGAGAGAAGAGTTCGCTATTTATTGCCATTACACTGGTTATATGATTTTTGTGTGGAGGAAGAGATTGATGATCTGGAAGGATTGGAATTAGAACAGATCCAACGATTTGAGAAAATCGTGGAACAGAAAGTGGTCAATGTGAAAAACTCTATGCAGATTATTGACAATAGTCGGAAAATCTTATTTTTAACAGCACCAGAAATTCATTGGCATGCCAATGTGTGGTATATGGAACGCTTTCACCTGTCAGAAGATCGGCTTAACCCAAGCAATCCAGTACAGCGATTGAGTTTTATAGAAGTGACTAACAAAAAGAATCGAGAATTGTTACAGGAATATGCCAAATATCATGTTGGAATTGGTGGACTGACGATAGCAAATATCCGAGGACAACTATATGAGGTAAAAAGACTTCTGGAATATTTTAAGGAAGAAGAATCCATTTGTCAGGTAGATGAAAATCAATTGGATGACTATTTTAGGAAACTGGAAGAAAAGGATACCAAAGATGATACATTCAATAAAAGAATTGTGCATTATATAAAATTTTATCAGTTTTTAAATGTCCGAGGATATATGAAGGAGATACCCTTTAAACCGGAGTATTACCTGAAAAAGACATATCCAGAGCATCATGACAGAACGGTGGAAGAAAAAGTTTATATGGAAATCCTGCATAAGCTGTATGCATTTCCGCTAGTTCCAAGATTGATATTTTTACACTTGTGGTGTACTGGATTGAGAATCAGCGAAGTGTGTACGTTAAAAGGGGATGCATATTACTGGGATGGAGAAGATGCATGGTTGAAAGTCTATCAGATCAAGATGAAGGCAGATAAAATGATACCAATACCGCTTGTGATGTATAGAATCATGCGTAAGTATATTGAGCGTGAACACATTCGTCCGAAAGATTATATCTTTAAAGGGAAGGATGGTGGAGCGTACCGGGGAACAACATTCCGACAAGAGTTTCAGCAATACTGTGATAAGAATGGAATTGCAGATGGCAGTTATATCTTCAAAACCCATGACTATAGGCATACGCTGGCCACCCAATTTTATGATGAGGATGTTTCTATACAGACAATCCGAGATTATTTAGGACATTTTTCCGAAGAGATGACAAAACAGTATGTAGACTTCATGCCAAAGAGAATTGAAAAAGCAAGTGATACTTACTTTAAGAAACCGGAAAATGACTTGGCTTCTACCATTAAAGCTAAGAAGCGTGGTGAAAGAAAATGAAAAAAAGAATTTACATATATGAGCTGGACTGCTACAAGGTAGCATCCGAAGAGCAGATTCAGAGAATGCGTATCAGCCCGGAACGGTATTTTAATCTGGAAGGATTGCCATCAGAAGAACTTGCCGAAAAGTTGGAAGAATTTATATGGGAAAGAGGAAAAATGCTCGCACCGTCCAGCATGGCAAGTGAAGTGACCTATTATAATAATATTCGGGAATTTCTGATTGATCGGAAAATACAAAGCCTTGATGCCAGAGAAGAAGAAAAAATCATCCGTATGTTAAAAGGATGGATGCTGGAACGAGGATATGCTTTATCAAGCAAAAAATATCGGCCTGCATATGACAAAATAGGAATTGAAAGTCCTGGCATTGTAAGGCATATGAAAAAAATCTTGAAGTTTCTGGAAGAAGAGGATGACAGGGATGAGCAGGAAAAAGATATCTGGACTCTTAAAAACTTCGATTTTCCTATTTATGGAAATCCAATCAAGAATACGGAAACGATTAACTTTACTAAAATTGTACAGCCAGATATTCGGGAAGAAGTAAAAAAAGTAATTTTTATGCATTTAAAATATTCCCCTTTAGGAACGATTCATAGTGAAATAGCTGCAGTAAAGCGGTTCTCAAAATTTCTTAAAAGAAAATATTTGGACATTCAATCGCTGCAGGATCTGGAACGGATGCATATAGAAGAGTATCTGATATATCTTCAGACGGAAGCACATGACCGGAAAAATTATAGATCTGACCTATATGCACTACGAAGGGTAATAGAAGATGTTGGGAATTTATATGAACGACAGTACATGAGCGAATTATTTCTGAGTAATGATTTCCCAAGTACACCAAGGCATGTATTCAAATTTTACTCAGATGCGGAAATCAAAAGATTAAACGAACACATTTTCGAAATGGATGAGCAGATATGTAGGGCACTGATTATCCATCAATTACTGGGAACGAGGATTTCAGATACGCTGACCTTAAAGACAGACTGCCTAAGCATGCGGAATAATCGATATTTTATAAGGATTGATCAGGTGAAGTCAGTCACCTATGAAAAAGCCATCAGTGAAGAAGTGGCACAACTGATTATGAAAGCAATTGATTATACAAAGGAACGGTATGGAGAAACAACTTACATTTTTACAAAAAAAGATGATCCAACTAGGCCTTATCAATATAGCATGATTCAAAATCAGATTATGACAATGATCCGCCAGGAAGATATCCGGGATGATAATGGAGAGTTTCTGAAGTTTGGAACCCATATTTTTCGACATTGTTATGGAAAGAAATTGACAGAAATGCATGTGGATGACTGGATGATAGCTAAGCTACTGGGGCATACCTCCATATATTCGGTACATCATTATCGAAAAATTGGCAATAAACTGATGGCAGATGAAACGAGAGCTGCAAGAGAAAAAATGGACATGATCCTATTAGATATCATAGAAGGATGGGATGATTATGAAATATGATAAGATGGTAGCGATTACGCAGGCTGAGAGTCAGAGGAAGATGAATATTGCAAAAAATACAATATCTGATATGCTTAAAAATATGGAAAGAATTACCGTAGCAGAGCTGGTAAAAAGAACTGGGCTTTCTAGAGGATTTTTTTATAAAAATGAGCTTATCAGAAGAGAAATGGATGACGCAATACATAGACAGGAAGCAATTTTTAAGAATAGACATCCGGTTGCAATGGACAGAAAACTTGAAAATTCAGTAATTGAGTTGAAAATTGAATTGTTAAAAGCCAAAGCAGAGAACGAGAAATTAGCAGAACAAAATCAGGAATTGAAAAGAAAAAATGAACTGTTGCAGCAAGAACTGGAGAAATTGAATAAACGGGTCAGTAGGAAAGAAATTTCTGTTCTAAAAAAATTGTGAGAATGGTGTGGTACAAGTTTTTTGAGAGGACGATAATCTATGAAATACGATAAAATGGTCGAATGTAGTTTGGAACGTAGCAAACAGAAGGTAGAAACCGCAAAACGGGAAATTCAAGAAATGTTGGAATCAAAAGAAAAAATAACGGTTGCTGCATTGATTCAAAAAACAGGCTTTTCCAAAGGATTTTTTTATCGAAATGAAGAAATGCGCAGGGTGGTAAATGAAGCTATGCATCAACAGAGCGTAACGTATAATCCGAAACAGATTATTATTGATATGGCTATGGAAAGAACTTTAGTTAATGCAAAAACGACTATACAGGAATTGAAACTAAAAATAAAAAAATTGGAAAAAGAAAATGCAGAGTTGCGAGAAGAATTGGCAAGGGTAAGAAAAATATCTAAAGTATAAAAGGAAAAATTAAATATTTGAATTTGAATGATTCAAGGCAGAATGTACAGTAAAAAAGCAAGTACATTCTGTCTTGTTTTGTATAGATATGAATAAATAAAAATACTGGCTACAAAATGCACACAACATACAAAAAGTGCAAAAAACAAAGAAAATAGACGAATGATACGTTTTGGTCTATATGGTTAAATCCAGTGTTTATAAGGCTTTTGAGGCATGAAAAAGACAGGGGCTAAATTTATGGTCGTGCTGATCGGTCTGGTTTTAATTTTCAAATCACAGCTGACCAGTCTGGTAGAGACGATTTTCGAGAAGATCACCAGCGAAAGTTCGGGAATATAGGAGGATAGAATGATGGTGTCAGGTGCAAAAAAAGGAGAAGTGACAGCCTATCTTAGCCTGATATTTATTCTGTTTATATCATTTGTCGGGGGCATTATGGAAAGTGCCTCCGTACAGATGGCAAAAAATTACAGGCGTGCGGATATGAACCGGGCAATGGAGTCCGTATTTGCAGAGTATCAGAAAGAACTTCTGGATGAATATGAGATTTTTGCATTGGAAGCAACTTATGAAACAGGGACGTATGGCGAAAGAAATATAAAGAAACGGCTGGAATTTTATGGGGCTGAAGGAATGGAACAGTCTGTGAAACGGCTCAGCCTTTTGACGGATCATGGCGGACAACCTTTTCTTGAACAGGTGGCGGTTTATATGGAAGAGAAGTATGGAATGGATAAAGTGAAAGACCTGACAGGAAAAAGCGCAGACTGGAAAACACAGGAAGAAGAAGCGGGAAAATACGAAGAAAATGAGAAGAAACAGCAGGGAGAACTGGATCAGTTATTAGAAGAAAATGAAGGAGAACTTCCAGAGAAAGATAATCCGATTGCCCATGTAGCAGGTCTTAAAAAGTCGTCTCTTCCGGAATTGGTGATGCCGAAAGGAAAAGAAGTATCTAACAAGCAGATGAACCTGGCGGACACACTGGAATACAGAGGAAAAAGAGAGGGTTATGGTGACTTCTCGGATGTATCGGAAGGAATTGGAAAATTAGATCATCTGCTTTTGGGAGAATATCTAATGGAACATTTCCCTGATGCAACAAAAGCAGGACAGAAAGGAGACCTGCTGGATTACCAGTTGGAGTATTTTCTGGAAGGAAAAGGAAGCGACCGGGAGAATCTGGAAGCTGTTGTAAAGAAACTGCTGATGTTACGTTTTGTTCCTAATTATATATATTTGCAAGGAAATGCTGCAAAAAAAGCAGAAGCGAAGGCGATGGCATTATCGCTTTGTGCGGTTCTTGCAGTTCCGGCGGTAACAGAGGCGGCAGCGCAGGTAATTCTTCTTGCATGGGCGTATGGAGAGTCGCTTGTAGATATACGAAGCCTGCTGGGAGGAGGGAAGATACCGCTTGTCAAATCAGATGAAAACTGGCAGTTATCTCTGGCGGGATTGTTGAAATTAGGTGAAGACGGAGATTTGAATGATGGAAAAGACTGCAAAGAAGGACTGGGATACCGGGACTATGTGCGCATGTTGTTATTTCTCACGAGTAAGGAGAAATTAGGACTTCGTGCACTGGATATGATCGAAGGTACATTGCGGGGGCGGTTCGGACTTGTTTTCTTCCGTGCAGACCAGTGCATCAGCAAGATAGAAATGAAAAGTACCTGTAAACTGCGGCGTGGGATTACTTATCAGTTTCCAACTTACTATGGATATCGCTAGGGGTGAAGACAGATGCTCTTTCGGACAAATAAAGAAAAACTTTTCATAGAACGAAGAAAGGAGAAGGATTCGTGCCATGATAAAAAATTATAAACTCCCCTTAAGACCTATCGAACGGACATCGTCTGAAAGAGTATCTGTCTTCACCTCTCGAAAAGGAAGTATCACAGTTGAGGCGGCTATAGCAGTGCCGATATTTTTCCTTGCAGTAGTCTGTCTTTTGTATTTGATGGAGATGATGGCAGTGCAGACGGCAGTGCGAAGCGGACTGCAGTACGCAGGAAAAAGGGCAGCGCAGGAATATGCCATAAAACCTTTTATGCAGACGAAGCAATTGGAAAAGGAAGTGATTGAAGGAATCGGTGCTGATCGGTTAGAGAGAAGTATTGTGGAAGGTGGCAGTGCAGGAATCGACTGCAGTCATTCGCAGATGTCAATACGGACAGGAATTGCGAATCTACAGGCGGAATACAGGATTCGTGTTCCAATTCCGATGTTTTCCATCCCTACGATTACATGTGGTGTGGAATTAAAGATCAAGGTGTGGACTGGTTATGAAAAAGAAGGATTTGGAGATCAGCAGAAAGAAACGGTATATATCACAGAAACAGGAATGGTTTACCACAGGGATTATCACTGTGCTTATCTGGATCTGACGATTAAGAGTGTGTCAAATGGACAACTGGATACTCTGCGCAACAGCAGTGGTGGAAAGTATCATCCTTGCGAGCACTGTCATCCGGCAAATGCAGGATCGGTATTTATTACCAATTATGGAAACCGGTATCACAGTTCTGTCTTGTGCAGTGGACTAAAGCGTACAGTATATGCCATTCCGGTGTCGGAGGCAGCAGGAAAAGGAGTGTGTTCAAAATGTGGAAAATAAGTCAGATGGTCTGCCTTGGGATTCTGGCAGGTATGTCTGTTACGGATTTATTATATCGGAAAGTGTCTGGAGAGCTTCTTGCGGCAGCGGGAATTGGAGCAGTCATTTTTCAGATATGCTATGGAAAATGTAATGTCTGGATTCTTGGCGGTGGAATTGCAGTCGGATTATGCTTCCTTGGGATCAGCAGACTGACAGGTGAAGGAATAGGATATGGAGACAGCATCATGATTCTGTTGCTTGGAATTTATCTGGGAATCTGGAAATTGCTGATTGTACTCTCTGGTGCATTTTTTCTTCTCGCACTGGCTGCGGTCGTGTTACTTAGTTATTACAGTATCCGGGGAAAGGGTATGGCGCAAGGAACTGTGGGGATGAAGAAAATATCCCGTAAGTATGTACTTCCCTTTTATCCATTTCTGACATGTGGATATATATTATATCTGGTCAGTTGGAAATAGAGCTGGGAGAAGACAAAGCTGAGAGGAGGCAGAAGTTTGAAAAGAAGAAAATTATCAGGAAGCATGACCGTAGAGATGTCTTTCTTAATGCCGATGATATTATTTCTGATCATGGGGTGTATTTTGGCAGTTTTTTACTATCATGATAAAAATATTCTCGGTGCGGCAGCATATGAGACAGCAGTGGTCGGAAGTACAAAGGCAAGGGAAAAAGATGGCGTAGAAACAGGAAAATTACAGGCATTATACAGAGAGCGGATAAGAAAAAAATGCGTTTTATTTCCAACGGGTCGAGCAAATGTAACCGTCGGAAAAGAAGAGATAGAAGTGACGGTAACCGCGAAAAAAGGAAAATTCAAAGTAGCGGTCCGAAAATGTGCTGCCGTTACAGAACCGGAAAGGAAGATCCGGGAGAAAAAGAAACTGGAGGAATTGGCAAATGGAGCGAAAAATAACAATTGAGGAAGAGACAGAATACAAAGAAGATTATCAGATGTGTATGCTGATGAGTAATGAAATTATAGGAATATTGCCGGTGAGAGGTAGAGGATTTAACGGGCGAAGTTGCTATGATTATAATGTGAGCGGCAAGATTTCTATGCGGGCAATGTATGAGCGAAATGAAATCAGTGCGAAAGACATAAAAATATTTCTGGAATGTTTAAGTATGGCGCTTGAGGAAGTGCAAAAATATCTGTTGGACATTCATTGTATATTATTAAACCCGGAATATATTTTTTATGAGGAGGAGCAGTTTTATTTCTGCTATTATCCACCGAAGACATCGGAATTATGGAAAGACCTGCATGAATTGACGGAGTATTTTGTAAAACATGCAGATTATCAGGAGGAGGAAAGTGTACAGACGATCTTTTTTCTGCATAGAGAGACGATGGAAGAAAATTACAGCCTGGATAAGATTATGACAAAGATTCTCTATCAGGAGGATGAGCGAAAAGAAACCAGAGAGAATGAGGACAGAGAGATACAGAAAAAGGAGGTGCAAAACAGGAGGAATCTGTGGGAAAAAGAGGAAGTGCGGTATGATACGAGAGAACATGACTGGATCGCAGAGCAGGAGATGGGAAGTCTGATCATGGAAGAGACGGAGAATCTGTGGACACCGGTAAGGCGTTTCCTTAGAAAACACAAGAAGCCACGCTGGGGTGAATGGGATGATCTTCATATTGAAGAGGAAGAATTATAGATACAATTATGGATGGAATTGTAAAAGAAATTTTGATTTTTATATGTAATATATGCTATACTCAAGAAAAGATATCAGATAATTTGAAAGTGTGGTCTGACTAAATGAGATATAAACAGGAAAAAGCGCCCTGTACAGTTTTATTGATTCTGGCAAATATTATTGTATTCTTTGTACTGACAGCAAAAGGAATGACCGAGGATGCGGAGTTTATGCTTGGACATGGAGCCATGTATATTCCTTATATTATAAATCGTGGAGAATACTATCGATTGTTTACGAGCATGTTTATGCATTTTGGATTCGATCATCTTGCGAATAATATGGTAATGTTGCTTGTTATAGGATGGAATCTGGAAGGTGAGATTGGAAAGATTAAGTTTTTGATCATATATTTCTTAAGTGGGCTGAGTGGGAATATCTTATCAGCACTCTGGGATATGCAAACGGGTGATTATGCGGTATCCGCAGGCGCATCCGGCGCAATCTTCGGGATTGTGGGAGCAATTTTATATGTAGCAATTCGTAACCGCGGCCGGATTGGAACGATTACCGGTCGCGGCATTCTATTTATGATCATATTGAGTCTGTACTATGGATTTACCAGTGGCGGTGTGGATAATTTCGCACACATTGGTGGTCTGATATCCGGTCTCGTTCTTGCAGTGTTATTGTACTGGAAGAGAAAGCGTAAATACCGTGAAAGTGCCTGGGACTGAGGAGACAGTAAGTGTTCCGCCATGGGACGTGGCAATTCTCCGTGCCAGCGCAAGGCCAAGACCGGTTCCATCTTTTTTATAAGTGACGAATGGCTCAAAGATCTTATCACGTTGTTCCGATGTGATACCGCAGCCATTGTCCCGGATCTCGATTACAAGAGACTGTTTTGCAAGACGGGCTTCCAGAAAAATGGAAGGAAGCTGTTCCGGGTTTTTCAAAGCCGGACTGAGTACAGCAGCTTTTGCATTTGTTAAGAGATTCAGTAACAGTTGACGCAGTTTTACCGGATCAGCCTGAATAACCGGAAGCGCAGGCGGAATTTTAGAAGTCATTTGAATATCGGTATCCAGGATGGATGTAGCAAAAGAAAGAGCAACACTCCGGAGGAAGGTATTCGTGTCGAGTGACTGAAGAGACAGGCGGTCTCCGTTATTAAAATCGGAGAGTTCCTCCAGAAGTTGTTTCATATATTCAACATCCTGGTGCATGTTCTTCCAGTGCTTCGAGGGAAGAAGTTCAGGAAATTCATTTTCCAGAAACTGCAGGTTACTGTATACCAGCGTAAGCGGGTTGCGGATTTCATGACTGATGGTACTGATCTCCATACGGTGATGGGAGAGAAGTCGGGTGAGAAGTTCCTTTTTCTCAGGGCTTTCTGCCATGATCTGTTGTAATTTGTCGTAGTCTGTCTGCGTAAACATAATACTTACCGCCTCCTTTCTGATTACTCAGTTTAGCATTGGCGGTTAAAATAATCAATTACATTTATAGAAAGGAAGAAGACATTATGAGAGATGATAATTGTATTTTTTGTAAACTGGCAAATGGGGAGATCCCGACAGCAACTTTATATGAGGATGAGGATTTTCGTGTGATTCTGGACGCAAGCCCGGCTGCAAAAGGACATGCACTGATCCTTCCAAAGCAACACTATGCGAATCTGTATGAGCTGGATGATTCTGTAGCATCAAAAGTACTCGTACTGGCGAAAAAGATGATCACTAAGATGACAGACATTCTTGGATGTGATGGGTACAACATTGTACAGAATAACGGAGAAGCTGCCGGACAGACAGTATTTCATTTCCATATGCATCTGATTCCGAGAAACAAAGGCGATGAGGTAGGTCTTGGCTGGAAGATGGGCGAGCTTACAGATGAGGACAAGGAAGATATCCTGTCTAAGATAAAATAAGATACAAGAGGCAGAGAATGTGTGTACGTTACAGAATAATCTGCAGGTATCATAAAAAGCAGGCAACAAAGGATAAGTTATAGTTATAAAGGAAAGATGGGTGAGGTGTATGAACGTACGATCAATTGGGAAACAAGCGTTTGATGCAATTTATGAATCTAATCTTGAATATGTGTATCGTACAGCGTGTTATTACACCCAAAATCATTATCAGGCTGAAGAGATTACGCAGTGTGTATTTATTAAGCTGTACGATAATATGGATAACGTGAATATGCAGTCCGTGAATTCGTGGCTTTTAATAACAACAAAGCACATGGCATTAAATTACAAAAGAGATTATGCACGGGAAACACTGATAGATGAACTTCTGTATGATAATGAAGTCGGAGACAGTCTGGAAACATGTTATATGACTGAGTTTGACAGGACAAAGCGAAAAGAACTGGCGGATGAAATCTATCTGAGATTATTTGAGGAAAATAAACGCTGGTATGATGCCATAATGGCGGTCTATTTGCTTGAAAAGCCACAGAAAGAAGTGGCACGTGAGATGGGCATTTCGCTGGAAGTGTTACACAGCATGCTATATCGTGCGAAGAAATGGATTCGTAAAAATTACGAGAAGAGATATCGCTATTTAGACGAGGCATAAGAAAAGGCTAATCTATAGGACAAAAGGTATAAGAAAAGCAGGTCGCAACAGGAATTTGCCTGTATGGCCTGCTTTTTATATACCTATTATTTACGCTTGCGGCTGACCGATTCAATCAGATCGATGATCGTATCGATAGAGTTCTGCTGAGAGGACTGCTTCATGGCATCGATGTATTTCTGACGGTTCTCATATACCTGATCTACCGTTGCCAGAAGGCTCTCGTTTGTCATCGTCTCTTCTTCCAGAACAACGCTGAAGCCCTGGCGTTCAAATGAACGGGCATTCAGGATCTGGTCTCCACGGCTGGCGCTTGCCGGAAGTGGGATCAGGATGTTCGGCTTATGTAAAGCAAGAAGTTCGCAGATAGCGTTCGCTCCGGCACGGGAAATAACAACATCTGCCATTGCAAACAGATCCTTCAGTTCGTCTTTGATATATTCGTACTGCATATAACCATCTAAGTGATTCAGTGTAGGATCAAGACGTCCTTTACCGCACAGATGGATGACCTGATATTTCTTCAATAACTGTGGAAGGATGGCACGGACTGCATTGTTGACTGCAACAGCGCCAAGACTTCCGCCGATGATGAGGATAACAGGTTTGTCAGATGTGAAACCGAGAAATTCTCTGGCTTTGAACTTATCACCGATTAACAGTTCCTGGCGGATCGGTGATCCGGTAAGAACCGCTTTGCCTTCCGGCAGATAGCGAAGTGTCTCCGGAAAATTGCAGCAAATCTTTGTTGCAGCGGAAAAGGATAACTTGTTCGCAAGTCCCGGTGTCATATCAGATTCATGAATAATGGAAGGAACATGACAACTCTTACCAGCCAGAACAACAGGTACGGATACAAATCCACCTTTGGAGAAAATAACGTCCGGCTTCAGGATCTTGACAAGTTTCCTTGCATCTCCAAGACCTTTGAGAACACGGAATGGATCTGTAAAATTCTGAACGCTGAAATAACGTCTTAACTTACCGGTTGCAATCCCGTGATATGGGATTCCAAACTGCTCGATCAGTTCTTTCTCAATTCCGTTGTAAGAGCCGATATAGTGGATATCGTATTGCAATTCTTTTAAACGAGGAAGCAGTGCAATATTAGGAGTAACGTGACCTGCCGTACCGCCTCCGGTTAAAATAATTCGTTTCATAGTGACCTCCCAGATTTTAGCATTTACCTTTGTGGTAGTTATACTATATAATAAATGTACTATAATTGATGTCAGGTCTGAAAACATGACAGACCTCTGTACCTATATATTATACGTTACAGGGAAAATAGGTCAAGAGAAAGAAAAAAGTTCATTGATTTTTGAGAGAGAAAGGGAACAGGAAAAACATGAAAGAAAGCAAAGATCCATTTGATCGGATGATCCTGGATGATTTGGAGCGGGAAGCTGATGAGATCCGGCGCAACGTAGCAGCAGCGAATCTTCCGCCGATGACCAATGAACAGAAAGAAAGAATACGTGAAAATATCCAGAAAGAAATAGATGCCCGTGAGGTGCAGAAAATCTGCGAGCAATTGCCGAAAGAGTATCAGGAAGCCTTGAAAATCGGAATGGAAACGATAGAAAAAGAGAATCGGAAATCTGGCAAAGATAACGAAACGGAAGCAACGAAAGTCAGGGTAGATAAGGAAACGGAAGCGACGAAAGTCAGAGCAGATAAGGAAACGGAAGAGCCGAAAGCCGGAGCAGATAAGGAGACGGAAGAAGGAGAAACAGGATTCGGAGCAAACAAGGAGACAGAAGAAGGAGAGCTGAGTGCCGGAACAGATGAGAAAAAGCAAAGCTCCAGGAGAAAGGCATATCTTTCGCGGGTGGCGGCAGCAGTTGTTATAGTTCTGCTTGCAGGCGGAATCGGAGTTACCAGCTTTGGAGGACCTGAACGGGTGATGGAGATGATGAAGAGAAATGTCGGCAGTCGAGAAGTAGAGCAGGTGGATTCAAATAAAGATAATTTGGTGATTAAAGAAGAAAATGAGGAAAAGGCATACCAGAAAATAAAGGATGAGTTGGGAATTGAGCCGGTGAGAATTATAGATCGTCCAGATGGTTTCAAGTATAAATGGACAAAGTTAGAAAAGAGGGCACAGATTTCTGAAATTATGTATCAATACAAAGAAGAAAATATTCTGTATACAATTAGTATGACACAATCAAATAATTCTATGGGAATAGATGTGGATGATATAGAAGTAGGAAAATACATGGAGAAAGTAAATGGAGTAAATATAAGTATACATGAATATAAAGTATCAAAATCTAAAGAAAAAAGATATGTTGCAAAATTTAAATATTTAGGTGTTAGGTATTATCTGACAGGCGTAATGCCGAAAAAAGATTTTAATAATATTTTAAAAAAATTATATTTTTCTTAAAATACGCGTCAGTTTTTCCAGACTTATGTGTCTTTATATATAGAGGATGGGATATGAGGAGAACATGGAGGATACATGAGATTGGAGGTGCTGATGGAAAAAAAGAATCGAAAAAGATATTCACTTCTACTGGTAATGTTAATGCTGACCTGTTTAATATGGAACAGTACATTATCAGTAAAAGCAGAAGGTGAGAAAAAGATTGGTGAGTCATATCTGACTCATGAAGAGGAAGCTGAAGGTACAACGCCAGTAAAAGTGATGCGTGGTGAAGATTTGATGACTGGATATTCCAAAATTCGGAGGATGGGACCGGAAAAGTTATATGCAGGAGGATCAACAATAGCATCGCATACAGTAGAGCGCATTGGTGTAGCGGTTATGGTGGAACGTGCCAAGGAAGGTGCTACAGAATGGGAATTTTATGAAAGTTGGCAGAAGTTTGATGAAAATACAGATAATCTATCCTCATGGAAACAGATGGATGTTGAAGGGGACTGGTATTACCGGGTTCGATGTGTACATTCAGCTAATGAGGATATAAGCAGTAGCTTTACAAACGGTGTTTTTATTGAAAAAAAGAGTATCCTTGAGCTTTAAAAAAGAAAATAAGTATAAAGAAAACAAGTATAAGGAAACCAAAAACTAATTTAACAAAGGAACATGTGCAATGCGGGGACTGCGCCGGGCGCTGAGTGGAAAGGCGTCTGAAGAAACTGTCAATAATATTTTTAAAAGAAAGAGAATATTTCAGTTTACCGAGTTTTTCAACCGCATGCAAACAAAGTTAGGACTTATTGGAAGCTTGGCGTTCGGCGCAGTCCCCGCATAAGATTCTAAAATTGAAAAAAGACAAGTGAAAAGATAAGCGAAAAAGCTGCCGTAATGGCAGCTTTTTTGATGGAAAATTCGCAAAAAGTTGTAAAGTGGATAAAAACGGTCAAAAACAGGTTAGAAAAGTGGATGAAAACAGCTAAAAACAGGTTGGAAAAGTGGATGAAAATAGCCAAAAATGGGTTGGAAAAATGGATGAAATCATGTATGATGTTGAAAATGATTTCCTGTGGCTGAAAGATGCAGGAGTTGCGATACCTGTATATAATATCAGTGAACCGAAGCTTCCGCTGGTGATAAGCGAGAACCGCAATCTGTTCAAATTATTTTTCTCGGATGTAGGATTGCTGACAAGCCGGTATTCAAATCAGGTGAAAATGTCGATATTAAATAAAGATAAAGCCATCAACAATGGTGCACTATTTGAAAATATGGTCGCACAGGAACTATTAGCAAAAGGGCATAAAGAATATTATTTTAATAGCAAAAAGCAAGGAGAACTGGACTTTGTAATAGAACTGGATGGAAAAGTAGTTCCGTTGGAAATTAAATCGGGAAAAGATTATAAACGTCATTCCGCGTTAAATAACGTGCTGGAATGTGAGGAATATCAGATTTCAGAAGGATATATTTTCTCAGAAGGAAATGTTGAGACTGTCGGACGGAAAGTTTATATGCCGATTTATATGATTATGTTTTTGGAAGAGAAGAAGATGGAAAATACAATATATAAACTGGATCTTAGTGGGCTTGCGAACAGAATTTAGAGAATATCATTTAGAAAACCAGCCACCCTCCGGAAAAGTAACGAATCAATGCTGTCTTTTTCGAAGAATGGCTGGTAAAAAAATGCTGTTTAAGTTTTTAATAAAGCAGGATGGATGTCCTAGTTCTCGTTTAATGCCTGGCGAAGCGCATGTGCAAGCTGATCTGGGCAGGATGTTGCTTTGCTGCCGCAGGTGATTCCCTCTAAGCGGGAAATTGCTTCGTTAGCATCCATTCCGCGAACGAGACTGCTGAGTCCTTTTGTATTTCCGTTGCATCCGCCGAGAAATTCAACGTTTTTGATGGTAGTTCCGTCAAGTTCAACGTGAATTAACTGGGAACAGACACCGGTTGGTCTATAATCCATGGTAATTACCTCCTGATATATTAATGTGGATGAAAGTATCCAATGCGCATTATAACAGAGTTGGAAAAGAAAAGCTACAGGAAATCTTTTAAAATTAACCGTTCCTGTGTTATACTGAAATCTCAGGTTGTATGAGTATGCATTTTCTGTTTTATACAGAATACAAGGCAGGATTATAATAAAATTATTTTTAAATTATGAAGAGAGGAACGAAATTATGATAGGTATTATCGGAGCAATGGAAGAAGAAGTCGCTGCATTAAAAGAAGCGATGCAGGTCGAGTCTGTAACAGAGTACGCATCTATGACATTTTGTAAAGGCGTTTTATGCGGGAAGGAAGTTGTGATTGTCCGCAGTGGAATCGGTAAAGTAAATGCAGGAATCTGTGCGCAGATTCTGGTAGATAAATTCGGCGTAAACGCATTGATCAACACGGGAATTGCGGGATCACTGAACGCGAAGATTGATATCGGGGACGTTGTAGTGTCCAAAGAAGCACTGCATCACGATATGGATGCGACAGAATTTGGTGATCCGATTGGACAGGTGCCGCGTATGGATACACTGGCATTCCCGGCAGACGAGCATCTGATCAGGCTTGCAAAAGCGGCAAATGAAAAGGTAAATCCGGATATTCATACATTTGTCGGAACGGTGGCGAGCGGTGATCAGTTTATTGCAAGCCAGGAAGCAAAAGATAAGATTGTAAATAATTTCCATGCTTACTGTACAGAAATGGAAGGGGCTGCGATTGCGCATGCCGCATATCTGAACAAAGTTTCGTATGTCATTATTCGTGCTATTTCGGACAAAGCCGACAACAGCGCACATGTTGACTATCCGGAGTTTGAAAAGATGGCAATTGCCCGTAATATCAAGCTTGTACAGGAAATGCTGACATCTATGTAGATAAGTCAGAAATTATTTTGTGACATAAGAAAAGAAAATCGGACAGTATGCGACAGATGCATGTCGAATACTGGGGAACGAATTTTCGGCCCTCCTCTAAGATTTCAATTATAATGCTTAGAAAAGGAGGGCTTTTTTATGTTGAAAATGATAGTAGAAAAACAAGTGCTGCTGATAATTGCGGGAGTGTTTATGGCATTGGGGATCGGGAGTAAATGTGTGGTCGATGCGACGCTCAGAAAACTGGTGTATGGAGCGGGAAATATGAATAAAAGTACACATCCGTTTATCCGGCTGGTGCGGGCGAAATTTGAGCATGCCTGTATGATCAGTGAGAAGGTGGAAAATGTAGGCGTTTTTGTGGATAAGTACCTGTATGAATACCGGGTGCTGGGGATACGTTTACATACGCTTCGGAGAATGGAGCGGATATCGGCAGTTTTATGTATTTGCTGCGGAGTGACCGGAGCAGGACTTCAGTATGTGCAGGATGGAGGAATGACGGATGTGGTACTTAAGACAGGTGCAATTGGGATCGGTGCAGGAATTTTTGTGTTTCTTTTTCATCTGACAACAGATGAAAAATATAAGCTGCAGGTAGCAAGAAACTATATGGTTGACTATCTGGAAAATATCTGTTTGCACCGGTATGAAAAGGCTTACCGGAAAGAGAAGGAAGAGAGCCAGAAAATGAAAGAGAAAGTGGTCGCAGCGAGTGTAGATGTTAGTATGAGCAAGAATATGGCAGTGAATGGAGAAAGTTCAGTTGTAGGAGTGGACATGTCTGCAGAAAAAAATGTGGGGACGTGTACAGATATGATGATGGAGAAAGCCGGAACGACAGGTACAGAGACATTTGCAAATAAATATCCAGAAAATGAAAATATAGTGGCAGCAAACGCAACAGTTACCCCAATCCGGAAAGAACTGTCGAAAGGGGATTCGTCGGAAGAGAGTATTCTGAGGCAAAAGGAAGAAAAGGAAGAAAAGAAAGAAGAAAAAGAAGAGAAAAAGTCGGTGGACAAGGATGTCCTGATCCGACAGATTCTGGAAGAATTCATGGCGTAAGCGAACTTAGCAGTAAGGAACAAGATCTGGGGTGTGGCAGGACTTATCTGGCGACACCCTATTATAACGTATTAAAACTTGCTATAATTTCCGTGATTTGTTAAAATTATGAAGAGAGTATGCATGTCCAAAGATATACGGATAATAACCGGACAGACCAGTCATGCAGAGAGTATTGAGGATAAAATACATGGGTAAAATATATTATATGATGGGCAAGAGTTCTTCCGGGAAAGATACTTTATATAAAGAAGTATTGAAAGCACTGCCGAAGCTTAAGACACTGGTGCTCTATACAACCCGCCCGATCCGGGAGGGAGAACAAGAAGGCATAGAGTATCATTTTGTGACAGATGAAGAGCTGGAGCGATTTGAGAAAGCCGGAAAAATAATTGAAGAAAGAACTTATGATACCGTGTATGGAGCGTGGAAATATGCTACAATAGAAGACGGACAGATAAATCTTGCGGCATATGATTATCTGGTTATCGGAACACTGGAGTCCTATGCCGGAATGAAGAAGTGCTATGGAGCAGAGAATCTGGTTCCAATCTATATAGAAGTGGAAGATGGTGAACGGCTTTCGCGGGCACTTTCGCGGGAACGGCAGCAGGAGCAGCCGAAATATGAAGAGATGTGCCGGAGATTTCTGGCAGATCAGAAGGATTTTTCCGAAGAGAATCTGGAAGAGGCAGGCATCGTCCGACGCTATTACAACGATGATAAGGTACAATGTTTAGAAAAAATTATAGGGGAAATACAAAATGGGAAGTTTTAAAGATGTGGTAGGCCACAAAGACATTATTCAATATCTGCATAATGCAATTTCAGAGGATCGCGTTTCACATGCGTATATTCTGAATGGAGAGCGTGGATCGGGAAAGAAGCTGTTGGCGAGATTATTTGCCATGACACTTCTATGTGAAGAACACGGACCGGAGCCGTGTAATCACTGTCATTCCTGCAAGCAGGCAGAGAGTGGGAATCATCCGGATATTATTACGGTTACACATGACAAGCCGAATACGATCAGTGTAGATGATATCCGTGTTCAAGTGAATAATACGATCGATGTCAAACCATATCAGGGACCATATAAGATTTATATTATCCCGGAGGCAGACAAGATGACGGTGCAGGCACAGAATGCCCTGCTTAAGACAATCGAGGAACCGCCGAAGTATGCAGTAATCTTACTGTTGACAGAGAATGCGGAACTTCTGCTTCCGACGATTAATTCCAGATGCGTTATGCTGAAGCTTCGTTATATCAAAGATAAACTGATCAAAAAATATTTGATGGAGAATCTGGAGATTCCGGACTACAAAGCGGAAGTATGTACTGCATTTGCACAGGGAAACATGGGCAAAGCAATCATGCTGGCAAATTCCGATCATTTTAATGAGATCCGTGAGGAGGCAATCCAGCTCCTTAAGTACATTCATGAGATGGAGTTAAGCGAGATTGTGGATGCAGTGAGCCACATTTCTGTATACAAACTGGAAATCACAGATTATCTGGATATTATCATGATCTGGTACCGTGATGTCCTAATGTACAAAGCAACGAAAGATCTGGACAAAGTGGTATTCAAAGACCAGATAAAATACATTAAGGAACAGGCACAGAAGAGTTCCTATGAGGGAATTGAACTGATTTTAGAAAGTCTGGAAAAAGCAAAGACAAGATTGAAAGCGAATGTAAACTTCGATCTGGTTATGGAGCTTTTATTCCTTACGATAAAGGAGAATTAGTACGATGACAAAAGTAATAGGTGTAAGATTCAGAACAGCGGGAAAGATCTACTTCTTTGCACCGGGAAAGCTGAATATACAAACCGGAGATAAAGTAATTGTAGAGACTGCCCGCGGGGTAGAATTTGGTACGGTTGTAACCGGAGAAAAGGAAGTGGAGGATGACAAGATCATGCAGCCACTGAAGCCGGTGATCCGTATTGCAACCGCAGAAGATAAGAAGAAGGATGCCAAGAACAGAGACAAAGAAAAAGAAGCTTTTGGCATTTGTTTGGAGAAGATCCGCAAACACGGTCTGGAGATGAAGCTGATTGATGCGGAGTATACATTTGACAATAATAAAGTGCTGTTTTATTTTACAGCAGATGGAAGAATCGATTTTCGTGAACTGGTCAAAGATCTGGCAAGTGTGTTCCGTACGAGAATTGAATTACGTCAGATTGGAGTAAGAGACGAGACAAAGATCCGTGGAGGAATCGGAATCTGCGGACGTCCGTTATGTTGTCACACTTATTTATCAGAGTTTGCGCCGGTATCGATTAAGATGGCAAAAGAGCAGAATCTTTCTTTGAATCCGACAAAGATTTCAGGTGTGTGCGGACGACTGATGTGCTGTCTGACGAATGAGGAAGAGACTTACGAAGAGCTGAACAGTCATTTACCATCTAATGGAGATCATGTGACAACACCAGAAGGGCTTAGAGGGGATGTACAGTCCGTGAATGTCCTGCGTCAGCTTGTAAAAGTAGTTGTTACGCTGGACAATGATGAAAAAGAGATCCGTGAGTACAAAGCAACCGAATTAAAATTTAAACCAAGACGCCGGAAGAAAGAACAGAAGTTATCTAAAGAAGAGATGGCAGAGCTTAAGGCATTGGAAGGAAAACGTGGAGATTCTAAGTTAGATGATAATTAATCAAAAACCGGAAGAACGGCTGGATGATCTGCAGATCAAAGGGTATAAGATATTGCAGAATCCGGGACGCTTCTGTTTCGGGATGGATGCGGTGCTCTTATCTGCATTTGCAGATGTAAAGAAGAATGAGAGAGCGCTGGATTTGGGAACGGGAACGGGCATCCTGCCGATTCTGTTACATGCAAAATATAAGGGACAGCATTACACCGGGCTTGAAATCCAGCCGGAGAGTGCAGATATGGCAAGGCGAAGCGTAGCGTATAACAGTCTGGAAGACAAGATAGATATTGTAACAGGAGATATAAAAGAGGCGGCGGAACAATTCGGACCAGCCTCTTTTGATGTTATTACGACAAATCCGCCGTATATGATCGGAGAGCATGGTCTGAAAAATGAAAAAGAAGCACTGTACATTGCAAGACATGAAGCACTGTGTACACTGGATGATGTTCTGGCGCAGAGTGCGAAAGTGCTGAAAGTAAAAGGCCGTTTTTATATGGTGCATCGTCCGTTCAGACTGCCGGAGATCATGACGAAGATGTGTAACTATGGTCTGGAGCCGAAGAGAATGCGGCTGGTATATCCTTATGTGGACAAAGAACCAAATATGGTTCTGATCGAGGGAAGAAAAGGCGGTAATCCGAGAATGACAGTGGAGGCACCGTTGATCGTATATGAAAAAGATGGCAGTTATACACAAGAACTTTTGAAACTGTACGCAGGTGAATAGGCGACAGGTCATTTATAAGTGATTCTGCCGGGCGAATGATAGAGAAGTTTACTGGAATTGCCAGTCAGGAATTGTATGGATTCAATTTAAAAATTTATAATTAAAAAAGGAGACAGAAGATGGCAGGAACCTTATATTTATGTGCAACGCCGATCGGCAACCTGGAAGATATGACATTTCGTGCAGTGCGGATGCTGGGCGAAGTAGATTTGATCGCGGCGGAGGATACGAGAAACAGTATCAAGCTTCTAAATCATTTTGAAATAAAGACACCGATGACAAGTTATCATGAATATAATAAGATCGATAAGGGACATTATCTTGTAAGACGATTACTGGAAGGCGAAGATATTGCACTTATCACGGATGCAGGCACACCGGGTATCTCAGATCCGGGCGAGGAGCTTGTGAAAATGTGTCACGAAGCGGGTGTGACCGTGACGGCACTTCCGGGAGCGGCTGCATGTATCACCGCGCTTACCATTTCCGGACTGGGAACGAGAAGATTTGCATTTGAAGCATTTTTCCCCACCGATAAAAAAGAACGTCAGGACATATTAGAAGAGTTAAAAAATGAGACGAGAACAATGATCTTATACGAAGCACCGCACCGGCTTGTGCGAACACTGAAATTGTTAAATGAGACACTGGGGAACAGGAATGTCAGCATTTGCAGAGAGTTGACGAAGAAGCATGAGACGGTATTCAAGACGACGCTTGCAGATGCACTTGCTTATTATGAAGAAAATACACCAAAGGGCGAGTGTGTGATCGTGCTGGAAGGAAAGAGCCGACAGGAGATCCGTGAGCAGGAGACTGCAAAATGGGAAGAGATGAGCATCGAAGATCATATGGAACATTACCTGAAAATGGGAATAGATAAAAAGGACGCCATGAAAAAGGTGGCAAAAGACCGTGGCGTGAGCAAAAGAGACATTTACCAGGCACTGCTGTAGCGTGCAGGTTGTACAGGAGGGAGAAAGATGGCAGGAGTATCATTGAAGCACATTTGCAAAACTTATCCAAATGGATTTGAGGCGGTAAAAGATTTTAATCTGGAAATAAAGGATAAAGAATTTCTGATTTTTGTCGGGCCATCAGGATGCGGAAAGTCTACGACACTCCGTATGATCGCAGGTTTGGAGGAGATTACTTCCGGAGAATTGAAAATTGGAGATACGGTTGTTAATGATGTAGAGCCGAAGGACAGGGATATTGCTATGGTATTTCAGAATTACGCGTTATATCCGCATATGACAGTTTATGAAAATATGGCATTTGGACTGAAACTTCGGAAGGTGCCGAAAGACCAGATAGATAAGATGGTGAAAGAAGCTGCAAAAATCCTGGATTTGGAGCAACTCCTTGATCGGAAACCAAAGGCATTATCAGGAGGACAGAGACAGCGTGTAGCGATGGGAAGAGCAATCGTGTGCAACCCGAAAGTGTTTTTGATGGATGAACCATTATCCAATCTGGATGCAAAATTGCGTGGACAGATGCGGATTGAAATTTCTAAATTGCATCAGCGTCTGGAAACAACGATTATTTATGTTACACACGATCAGACAGAAGCGATGACTCTGGGAACACGAATTGTTGTTATGAATGCCGGCGTGATCCAGCAGGTAGACACACCGCAGAAATTATACGAAGAACCAGGTAATATGTTCGTTGCCGGATTTATCGGATCGCCACAGATGAATTTTCTGGATGCGGTGTGCCAGGTGGAGGACGACGATGTGTATCTGACGATCGGAGAAATGAAACTTCGCCTGCCGGAAACAAAGGCAGAGAAATTAAAAGCCGGTGGATACGATGGAAAGACGGTTGTTCTTGGAATCCGTCCGGAAGATCTGCATGACGAATCGGAATTTGTTGAAAGTTCACAGGGTACAGCTCTGAAAGCGAAAATCCGGGTATATGAAATGGTGGGAGCGGAAGTTTTCCTGTGTTTTGAATATGAAGGAACAAATATGACGGCGAGAGTAGCACCGAAGACAGCCGCAAGAACCGGAGATATTGTAAAATTTGCTCTGGATGCGGATAAAATCCATGTATTTGATAAAGATACAGAAAAGACGATCACTAATTAAGGTCAGATTGTGTTGAATTGTACTTTTTCAATGAATAGTTAGACACTTATACTTTACTATGCTAAAATGGAAGAGCGTGTAACAAAAGGGGCGGTTGTGTCAGAGAGAACAGCCCATATGAAGTACAGGAAAGATTAGGAGGACAGACAGAACATGATTAAATTATACGATGGAGGCGCATATCTGTTAAACGGAACAGAGATTGTAGAATCGGCTGCAGAAGTCGGAGCGAAGACCGGACAGACACCGGATCAGAAAGAAGCAGCAAAGCAGACAATGGCTTATCATATTTTGGCAGACCATAATACTTCCGGCAATATGGAGCAGCTGCAGATTAAATTTGACAAACTGACTTCTCATGATATTACATTTGTAGGAATTATCCAGACAGCGAGAGCTTCAGGACTGGAGCGTTTTCCAATTCCTTATGTACTTACAAACTGCCATAATTCACTGTGTGCAGTAGGCGGAACAATCAATGAAGATGACCACATGTTTGGACTGACTTGTGCAAAGAAATACGGCGGAGTTTATGTACCGCCTCATCAGGCTGTTATCCACCAGTTTGCAAGAGAAATGCTTGCAGGCGGCGGTAAGATGATCCTTGGCTCGGACAGCCATACCCGTTACGGAGCGCTTGGAACGATGGCAATGGGTGAAGGCGGACCGGAGCTTGTAAAACAGCTTCTGAATAAAACTTATGATATTAAGATGCCGCAGGTAGTAGGAATCTATCTGGATGGAGAGCCGATGAAAGGTGTCGGACCACAGGATGTGGCACTGGCAATCATTGGAGCGACATTTAAAAATGGCTATGTAAACAATAAAGTGATGGAATTTGTCGGACCGGGTGTAGAAAGGTTAAGTGCAGACTTCCGAATTGGCATTGATGTTATGACAACCGAGACGACATGTTTGTCATCTATCTGGAAAACTGATGAAAAGATCAAAGAATTTTATGAGATCCACGGAAGAGTGGGAGAGTATAAAGAATTGAATCCGGGAGCAGTTACTTACTATGATGGTATGGTATATGTGAACTTAAGCGAGATCAAACCAATGATCGCGATGCCGTTCCATCCATCGAATGTCTACACAATCGATGAAGTGAATGCAAACTTAAAAGATATTTTGCATGATGTAGAGCAGAAAGCACTGGTAAGCCTGGACGGGGCAGTAGATTATTCTCTGCAGGATAAGGTTGTAAATGGTAAATTATATGTAGATCAGGGACTGATCGCAGGATGTGCCGGTGGTGGTTTTGAAAATATCTGTGCGGCAGCAGACATTATCAAAGGTCACTACATAGGGGCAGATGCATTTACATTCAGTGTATATCCGGCAAGTACACCGATTTATATGGAACTTGTGAAGAATGGCGTAGTGGCAGATCTGATGGAGGCAGGAACGATTGTGAAGACAGCATTCTGCGGACCTTGCTTTGGTGCAGGAGACACTCCGGCAAACAATGCATTTTCTATCCGTCACTCAACAAGAAACTTCCCGAACCGTGAAGGTTCCAAGTTACAGAACGGACAGATTGCATCCGTTGCACTTATGGATGCAAGATCAATTGCAGCAACAGCAGCAAACAAAGGCTTCCTGACACCTGCAACAGATATGGATGTCGAATACAAAGGACAGACCTATCATTTCGATGAGAAGATTTATGCAAACCGTGTATTTGACAGTAAGGGCGTAGCGGATCCGTCGGTAGAGATCCAGTTTGGACCGAATATCAAAGACTGGCCGGCAATGGCAGCACTTCCGGAGAATCTGCTCTTGAAAGTAGTATCCGAGATCCACGATCCGGTAACAACAACAGATGAGCTGATCCCATCCGGAGAGACTTCTTCTTACCGTTCGAATCCTTTAGGACTTGCAGAATTTGCACTGTCCAGAAAAGATCCGGCTTACGTTGGAAGAGCCAAAGAAGTGCAGAAAGCGGAGAAAGCAATTGAAGCAGGAAAATGTCCATTGGATGAATTAGAAGAATTAAAACCAGTTATGGATGTGATACATACAAAATATCCGGAAGTCGGAAAAGGCAACCTCGGAATCGGAAGTACAATCTTCGCTGTAAAACCGGGAGACGGTTCTGCGAGAGAACAGGCAGCATCCTGCCAGAAAGTACTTGGTGGCTGGGCGAACATTGCAAATGAATATGCAACCAAACGTTATCGCTCCAACCTTATCAACTGGGGTATGCTTCCATTCCTCACAGAAGAGGATGATAAGAACTTAAGTTTCAAGAATGGCGATTACATCTATGTGCCGGAGATCCGCAAAGTGATCGAAGATAAAGCAACAGATGTAACGGCATATGTAGTCGGTGATGAGCTTAAGGAGATTCGCTTGAAGCTTGGAGATATGACAGATGCGGAGAGAGAAATTATCTTGAAAGGATGTCTTATCAACTACTATCGTGGATAAGTATGTGGATAGAATAAAAAACGCTGAAAAGGGGACGGGGATTTTCTAGAAAATCCCCGTCCCCTTTTCAGCGTTAACCTTTTTTCCAACTTTTATGCAACACTTTTTCACATGTTTTCCTCTAATATATGTGGAAAATAATTCATCGATGATGGAAACAGTATCTAACAGGGAGGTCATTTATGAAATGTGATGTGGATACGTTCGCGCGGATGTATGAAGAGATTTATAAAGATTTGTATCGATTTGCATTGTGTATGATGAAAAATGAACAGGATGCAGAGGATGCGGTGAGTGATGCGGTACTTTCCGGGTATGAGAACATCCGGAAACTCCGGGATGAGAAGGCTTTTAAAAGCTGGATGTTTACAATACTGGCGAACACATGTAAGAAGAAACTGCAAAATAGAAGCAGAAAGTTTCGTATGGAGAAGGATATGGAGTCGTCAGAGTCGGAGAGAAATAATTTTGGAACCAGACATCCGGATTATGGAATATCCGTAGATGTGCAACGTGCATTTTTGCATTTGTCTGAGGAAGAGCAGACAATCATTGCGCTGTCTGTATTTGGTGGATATAACAGCAAAGAAATCGGCGAAATGCTGAAGCTGAATGCCAATACGGTACGGTCTAAGAGAAGCCGCGGACTTGAAAAGATGGAATGTATATTAGCGTAGGGAAAAGGAGCGTGCAATATGGAGAAAAGAGAACAGGATCTTTTGTATAAGATAGAAGTGGGCAGCGAAAATATAGTAGTTCCGGATAGCCTGAAACCGGAAAATATGAAGAAAAAACTGGAACAGTGTGCGTGGGAAGAACGCAGGAGAAAAAGACGCAGACAGTGGAAGTTCGTGGGTACGGCAGCAGCCTGTATTGTATTGGTGGCAGGAATCACAGTATACCAGAATCGGACGAGAATGGTAAAATCGGATTCTGCTGTGATAAACAGCGCTGATTCTTCGGATGGTGTAGTGGCAAAGTCTGTTGAGAAATGTCCGGTAAATAAGGGGAATCAGGAAAACCAGAAATATTATGCAAAAAGCTACAAAGAAATCCGTAAATATATAGAAGCGAGTGAGAAAGAGGAAACCGCCAAAGGAAGCACAAAAGAACAACAGTCATGCGCAGACGCGACAGGAGATTATTCAAATACGAATGTGCGTCAGGAAGGTGTAGATGAAGCAGACGTGGCAAAGACGGATGGTCGTTATCTCTATGTGTTAGAGGATGGCGGAGACTATGTTTCTATCGTAGACACGAAAACAAGTATGAAAAAAATCAGTGAGATTAAGGCACCGAAGGATGAAACTATCGAGGAATTTTACCTGACAGAAAAAAATAAAAAAGTGGTAATGATATGCAGTAATTCATCGGATGATGATTATGTGGAAGATGTTACCAGGAGTTCTTTAATAAGTAAACAAACAGAAGGAACCAGAGTAGTAACTTATGATGTACAGGATAAAAAGCATCCAAAGAAAGCGGGCGAAGTATCACAGAACGGTGAGTATGAGCTTTCAAGAATTTCTGACGGGTATCTGTATATTTTCTCAAATTACTGGGTAGCGGAAAAATGGAAGAAAAAGCACCCGTCCACTTATATTCCGTATGTGGATGGCGATCTGATGAAGGCGAAAGATATTTATTTACCGGAAGGAACAAAAGGATGCATGTATGAAATTGTTTCGTCAATTAATCTGAAACAGCCGGATAAGATCGCAGACAGCAAAGCTATTTTTTCAGAAGGCGGAGACGCATATGTAAGCAACAAAAATATTTACTATTATGAAGAAGAATGGACTGGCAACGGAAAGCAGGAGAAGACATTACTCCGTAAACTATCTTACAAAAAAGGAAAACTGGCGGTTGTTGCGCAGAAGACATTCAGAGGATATCTGAATGATTCATTTTCGATTGATGAATATGATGGATATCTCCGCATGGTTGTGATGAGAGGTAAGACAAATGCGGTCTATGTCCTGGATCAGAAATTAAAGCTGACCGGAAAGATTACAAACCTTGCGAAAGACGAGCGCGTGTATTCTGCAAGATTTTTAGGAGATACAGGATATTTTGTTACTTATAAAGAAACGGATCCGCTGTTTTCGGTAGACTTATCTAATCCGAAGAATCCGAAGATCCTTGGGCGCTTAAAAATACCGGGATTTTCCAATTACCTGCATTTCTATGGAGAAGATAAGCTTCTTGGCATCGGAATGAATGTAGATAAGAAAGGTGATGTAACAGATGGTGTGAAGCTGTCCATGTTTGATATTTCCGATAAAAAAAATGTGAAAGAGGAACATAAGTATACACTGAAAGATGTTTATAGTACAGATGTGGAATGGGATTATAAAGCGGCGCTTATTGATGTGGAAAAAAATATAATCGGCTTCCCGGCAGGAGGAGAAAACAGACAAATGTATTATTTATTCAGCTATACAGAAGAAAAGGGATTTCAGTGTAACATGAAAGAAAAGATTTATGGAAGTGATGCGTTATCGACAAGAGGTATATATATTAAAGACCGTCTATATGTAATCCATGGAAATGTACTGAAAGCGTATAGCCTGAAGACATATAAGAAAGTTGATGACTGTCTGCTGTAAATGGAATTTACGCTGTAAATATAATTGTTGACTGGGTGCTGCATACTGTTGCAACAAAAAAATAGAATTTTAATCCTATAATATGTAAATAGCAGATATGAAAAATAAAGAAAACCTTCGGCAAAGGATTCCTGATTTACATGAGGTGAAAAAGGAACCGATATGTCGGAGGTTTTCTCTGTTTGGGCTCCGGATGAAAGTGCCAATTGCAAATTCTGTTGGGGCTCTATAGGGCTAAGATTTGGCTAAATCGATTTATTTTATTGCAGACAGACGGCTTCTTAAGATCGGTCCTACAATCATAGCGATAATGATCTTAACAGCATCTCCGGCAAGATACGGAAGCACGCCGACAGATAATCCTGCCATGAAAGAAATATGCATCTGGTAAGCAAGCCATGCAGTTCCGAAAATGTAAGCAACAGCAAGACCGAGTACCATGCCAAGAACAGCCGGAAGCTTTTTGCCGCCAAATTTGTTAGTACCGATTCCTGCGATTATCGTCATGAAAATGAATCCAATCAGATATCCGCCAGTCGGTCCGGCAAGCTTTTCAAGTCCACCAGTAAAACCGGAAAATACAGGCAGACCTGCAATTCCGAGAAGCAGATAAATGATATAGCTGAAAAGTGCATCATTCCAGGAAAGAATAAAAACAGCGATATATATAACCAGATTTGTCAGTGAAATCGGCACCGGACTGACTGGAATTGGAATAGCAAATGGTGCCAGAATACAGATAACGGCAGTGATCAAAGCAATCTCTACCATACGTTTTGTAGTAAAAGCTGATTTAGTAGTTGATGTCTCCATGTAAAAAGTCCTTTCTGTGATGTGAGTTTGTTCGTACAATAATCATTTATTTAACAAAGTCATTATAATTGTAGATATGAGGAATGTCAACTATAAAAATATAAAGGTTAACAATTAAGAATCGAAAGATGTCATAAAATCACTACCTGACAAGCACATCGAATTTGTCATCATTTAAATACATATCCAGTTTAATGAAACGTCCCGATTCTGGAAGCTTTGACACAGCGTGGATTGCATTTTTTATTTTGATATAGATATCGGTCACTTTCAATAAAATTGCCTGGTTATTCACACTGAAAAAACGGCATGTCACGCAGACGGAGCGCGCAGAGGATGAGCCAGTGAGCGTGGAAGTTATGGCAGAAAAAGCTGCAAATTATATAGAAGAGGAGTATGGAGATGATGATTTTGAGTATGTTTGTTATGGCTTGAAAATGTTATGCTATGTATCAGAAGAACATGAATAAAAAGTCATAATTGACAGATAATAACAAAATAGAAACGATGAAATAAAATAATATAATAAAAATATAAAAATAGTGTTGACAAAATAAAGGCGCGGTGCTATTATAAAGTCAATCCAAAAGAGATACGAAATCTAAAAATCAAATAAAAGAAGATCTGACGAGAAAGGATTTTCGAAATAACATTTGAGAGATTTGAAGATTTGGAAATTCATGTAAAGGAGGCTTATTCCGTTGGACAGTTTAATCGATTCATCAATTCAATATGTTAGTGGTATGGCAGAGAATGATTCCCGAAAAATAAGCCTTTACCATAGACGTTAGAATCCGGTAAGATTAGAATGGAAGAAAAAAAGAAATCGGAGATGTCAAAAAACCGGAAGATAGAATAAAGAGTTACATCTGCACAGACATATTGGAAATAAATACCACAGATAGAAGAAAAACGAGTAAAACTTATGTGAAGTTATAAAATGTGTAAAGAAACATTTTATACATACCCCTTACTCATCCTTAAAAATAGAAAGGAAAAGGTTGCGGGAATTGGTAATAATATTTCCTCCGATTTAATATAATAATAAATATGATAAAATTCAATATAAGATAGCCATTGCAATCAGGAACGACTGTAATGGCTATTTTAATGTTACATTTTTGTAATATTTTTTTAACAAATAGAGCGTATATTTTGACAATGCTAATACCATATGCTAAACTTATATCATCTTTAAATATAGTAAAATAGTAGAAATATAATTAAATTTTGAGGTGAGAAATTTGGATAAATATGAATATCGGGTTAAGACCGAGCAGATGCTCGAATACGTGGAGCAGAAGCAGTATAAAAAAGCTATGGAGATCGCAGATACGATTGACTGGCGCAGAGTAAAAAATGCATCCATGTTGAATACCGTCAGTGAGATTTACGAATGTAACGGAGAGTATCAGAAGAGCAGGGATGTGCTGTTCCTGGCATATGACCGTGCACCTGGAAGCCGTAAAGTTATATACCGGTTAGGTCTTCTGGCATTGAAACTGGAGGACACACAGGAAGCTTCTGACTGTTATGAAGAATTTGTTAAAGTGGCACCGCGTGATCCGAATCAGTATATTTTGAAATATAAGATTCTGAAAACACAGGGAGCTGATCTGGAAGAACAGATTCGTGCTCTGGAAGATTTCAAGAAATCTGAATATGTTGAGAAATGGGCATATGAACTGGCATTATTGTATCACGAGGCAGGAATGACAGCGAAGTGTCTGGAAGAATGTGATGATCTGATCTTGTGGTTCAGTGAAGGCAAATATGTATATCAGGCGATGGAATTAAAGATGAAATACAAACCGCTGACTCCGCTTCAGCAGGAGAAGTATGATAGCAGACCTGGCGGAGTAAGACCGGAACCGGCATTTGACGAAGAGGATGCTGAGAGCGAAGAAGAGGATATGCCGGAAGAGAGTGCGGCAGAAGAGGCAGTCGAAGAAGAGAAAGCTTATGAAGCAGAACCAGAAGAAGTCGCAGAGGAAACTTACGAAACAGAACCGGAAGAAGTTACCGAAGAAGCAGTGGAGCAGGAGGTTTACGAAGCAGAGCCGGAGGGAATTGCAGAGGAAACTTATGAAGCAGAACCGGAAGAAGTTACCGAAGAAGCAGTGGAGCAGGAGGTTTACGAAGCGGAGCCGGAAGAAGTTGCAGAGGAAGCTTACGAAGCGGAGCCGGAAGAAGTTGCAGAGGAAGCTTGCGAAGCAGAGCCGGAAGAAGTTGCAGAAGAAGATGTTCCGCTGGAGACAATGGAACCTGCAAGTGATCCGGTACAGGAGATCAATATAGAAGAAAAGGCAATGGCTGAGAAGGAAGAAGAACTTCTGCTTGGCGGACAGATGAAGATTGAAGAGATCCTGCAGGAGTGGGAAGAAAAGCAGAAAGCAAATGCAGAAGCAATCAAAGAGCAGAAAGCCAAAGATGAAGCGCGTCTTGCAAAAGAAAGAGAAGAAGCAAGAAAACGCCGCGAAGCAGAACGACTTGAACTGGAGCGAAAGGCTGCTGAGGCTGAGGCAGAGCGCAAGCGTATAGCGGCAGAAAAAGAAGCAGCAAGAAAGCGTGCCGAGGAAGAAGCGAGAAGAAAAGCGGAAGAGGAAGCTGAGAGAAAGCGCAAAGCCGAGGAAGAAGCGAGAAGAAAGGCTGAAGAAGAAGCAGCAAGAAAGCGTGCCGAGGAAGAAGCAAGAAGAAAGGCTGAAGAAGAAAGAGCCAGAAAAGAAGCTGAAAAAGAAGCCGCTATCCAGGAAGCAGCCAAAAAGGCAGCAGAACGACTTGCAAAACAGCAGACAATGGGTAAGCCGGACGAGAAAGTTACAGAAGAAAAGAAAAATACACAGCGTCTGCCAGACGATATTTTAGATTTGGTAGAGCAGCTTGAAAGCAGAGCAGCAACACCTAAGACTTCAAAAATTGTACTGGATGAAGATCTGGATGATGAAGAAGATCTGGAAGATGCAGTATTTGGTGGAGCAGAAGATGACTTCGACGGTGATGATTTTATTGAGGATGACTACAATGAAGAAGAATATGTAGAAGACTTCGATGAGGCTGATTTTGACGAAGAAGATTTCGGCGAGGAAGACTTTGATGAAGAGGATTTCGCAGAAGACGGCGAAGATTTTGATGAGGCTGATTTTGACGAAGGAGATTTCACGGAGGAAGGCTTTGATGAAGAGGATTTCGCAGAAGACGGCGAAGATTTTGATGAGGCTGATTTTGATGAAGGAGATTTCGGCGAGGAAGACTTTGATGAAGCCGATTTTGCTGAAGAAGATTTTGAAGAAGCATCCGCGGAGGAAGAAGATTTCGTAGAAGGAGATTTCGCAGAGGAAGATTTTGCAGAGCCGGAAGAAGTATCTGCAGAAGATGAGCCGGAAGAGGTTTCTTATGAAGAAGCTGAAGAAGAAGACTTTGATCTGGATGATTTCTTCAATGATGACAAAGATGATGATACAGATCTCGGTGAAGCGCTTGAGATCGAGGAGCCTTCAGAGGCAGAGATACAGAAACGTATCAAGAAGTCTAAAGGTGGCGGAGTTCCGTTTGATACAGGATTTGTAGTAACCGGTCGTTATGACTTAAATGCAACAAGTGAGATTGGTCTGAAAGCCGGACTTACAGAAGAACAGAAGAAGTTATTCTCCTACTTTGTACCAGTCAGAGGTATGAGTGAGCAGATTGTAGAAGTTCTGGATAATGACCGCCGTGCACAGAGAGAAGGAACTTCCAAGACAGGAAACCTTATGGTTATCGGAAGAAAAGGATCTGGTAAGACAGTTCTTGCTGTTGATATTGTAAAAGCAATCCAGAAACAGCGTAACCTGAAACAGGGTAAAGTTGCAATTGTAACAGGAGAGTCACTGAATAAGAAAGAGTTATCCAATATTATCCAGAAACTCCGCGGTGGAGCGATCATTATCGAAAAAGCCGGTAAGTTAAATTCCAGAACAGTAGAAGAGTTAAGCTATCTGATGGAAAGAAAGACAGGAGAGATGCTGTTTGTACTGGAAGATCAGAGAAAACCATTGGAACGTATTATGACAGCTAATCCGGATTTCAAACGCAAGTTTACTTCGAAACTGGAGCTGCCGGTATTTATCAATGATGAGCTGGTAACATTCGGTCAGACATATGCGAAGGAAAATGGATATAAACTGGATGAAATGGGAATCCTTGCATTGTACAGCCGAATCGATGTAATGCAGAGAGAGGATCATGCCGTAACAGTTGCCGAGGTTAAAGAGATTATGGATGAAGCAATCGCTCATTCACAGAAAGCAAATGTAAAACATCTTGCAAGAAGAGTCTTTGGAAAAGGAACGGATCACGCAGACCGGATCATCCTTAAAGAAGAGGATTTCAGAATTTAGTTTGATAATAAAAATAAATTCAAACTATAAATGAGAAAAAAGAGTTTTGACAGATAATGTTTGTCAAAACTCTTTCTTTTTACCTTGTTCTAACGTATAATAAATATATTACCATAAGAGTATGGGAAGGTGGAATTATGGCTGAAAGAAAGAAAAAAACATATGAGATCGGGGAGCTGGATCAGTATCTTTTTGGACAGGGGAACCATTACGAGATATATAAGAAGCTGGGATCGCACCGAGTAAAGGATGGACACCGCCAGGGTGTGTATTTTGCTGTGTGGGCACCGCATGCGAAGTCGGTATCCGTTGTCGGTGAATTTAACGAATGGGATACACAGGCGAATCCGATGAAGCGGGAAGAGCCGTTGGGAATTTATACGTGCTTTATACCAAAGGTACAGGAAGATATGATGTATAAGTATTGTATTGAGACTTATACGGGAGACTACATTTTCAAGGCAGATCCATTTGCAAACTATGCAGAGTTACGACCGGGAACTGCATCGAGAGTGCATGATATCAGTGAGCTGAAATGGTCGGATACGCAGTGGATGAAGCGCAGGGAAGACTGGGATCATAAGAAAGAACCAGTGTCTGTGTATGAAGTGCATATCGGTTCGTGGAAGAAACATCCGGGGTGTGAGGACGATGGATTTTATACATACCGGGATTTCGGTAAAGAGATAGTCAAATATGTAAAAGACATGGGTTATACGCATGTGGAGCTGATTGGTATTGCGGAGCATCCGTTTGACGGTTCATGGGGATATCAGGTGACAGGATATTATGCACCAACTTCCAGATATGGAACCCCGCAGGATTTTGCATGGATGGTCAACCATCTGCATCAGCATAATATCGGTATCATTCTTGACTGGGTGCCGGCACATTTTCCGAAAGATGCACACGGACTTGCTGATTTTGATGGAACCCCAACGTTTGAATATGCAGATCCGAGGATGGGAGAACATCCGGACTGGGGAACGAAGATTTTCGATTATGGAAAGAATGAAGTGCGGAACTTCCTGATTGCCAATGCGCTGTTCTGGGTGGAATACTTCCATATAGACGGTCTTCGCGTAGATGCGGTTGCGTCCATGTTATATCTGGATTATGGAAAGAATGCAGGAGAGTGGGTGCCGAATAAGTACGGAGAGAATAAGAATCTTGAAGCGATTGATTTCTTTAAGCATCTTAATTCGGTTGTGCTTGGCCGTAATCCAGGTGCAATGATGATTGCTGAGGAGTCTACTGCATGGCCGAAGGTAACCGGGGATGTGGAAGACGACGGACTGGGATTCAGCCTGAAATGGAACATGGGCTGGATGCATGATTTTACAGAATATATGAAATTGGATCCGTATTTCAGAAAAGATAATCATAATCTGATGACATTCGCAATGAGTTATGCATATAGTGAGAACTATATTCTGGTTTTGTCGCATGATGAAGTTGTACATCTGAAGTGTTCAATGTTGAATAAGATGCCGGGACTTGGATTTGATAAATATGCGAATCTGAAAGTCGGATATGCATTTATGATGGGACATGTCGGTAAGAAACTGTTGTTTATGGGACAGGAATTTGCACAGCTCCGTGAGTGGAGTGAGGAGAGAGAGCTGGACTGGTATCTTCTTGCAGAGCCGGAACATCAGGCGATCCAGAACTGGGTACGTGATCTTCTGCATTTGTATAAGAATAAAAAAGCGATGTATGAGGCAGATCATGAATTTGGTGGCTTTGAGTGGATCAATGCTGATGACGCATACAGAAGTATTTTCAGCTTCATGCGTCATTCCAAAGATGGCAAGAAGAATCTGTTGTTCGTATGTAACTTCACACCGATGGAAAGAGCAGATTATCGTGTCGGTGTTCCGAAGAGAAAACAGTATAAGTTGCTGCTGAACAGCGATGAAGAGAAATACGGTGGAACGGGTGAGAAACGTCCGCAGGTATACAAAGCACAGAAGCAGGAATGCGACGGAAGACCATATTCATTCGCATATTCACTTCCACCATACGGCGTAGCAGTTTTTGAATTTTAAGAGTAACTATTCAGAACCAAGTATAAAAAGAAGAACCGGATACACATGTTTACATGTGAGTATCCGGTTCTTCTTTTTATACAGGTGACTCGAATAGAGTCACCGCTCCGAACATGAGCAAAAGAGCTGCAAAGCAGCGGAAAAGCGCGAGGGACGCGCGAATTTGCGAATGAGCGGGGAAGGTTCTGAAAAGTAAAAGAAACTCGAATAGAGTCACCGCTTAGCTATTTCACTTCCTCCATCGTCGGGATAGAGACAGCCGCTCCCGCTCTGGAGCAGGTAATGGCAGATGCTTTTGACGCCAGTTCCAGCGAAGCAGGAATATTTTTGCCGTGTAACAGTCCGGATAAAAAGAACCCGGTAAATGTATCTCCGGCAGCGGTTGTGTCTACAGCTTTTATTTTAAAGGCTGGCTGATAAATCTGTGTGTCGGAAGAGAGATACATAGAACCTTCTTCGCCGAGTGTCAGTACAAAATTGTTCTCAGGGAAAAGCTCCTGCAGTCTGGAAGCAAGCTTTTCGTTATCGGAAATATCAGCATCCGACAGTTTGCTCTTAATCAGCCCGGCAGCTTCAATCTCATTTACAAAAAACAGATCAATGAGATGCAGCGGAAGTTCAAAAATCTTCGCATCCATTGGAGATGGATTCAAGATGATCTTCATGCCTCTGGCTTTCGCATTGATAATGATATAAGAGAGCTGATTGATCTCATTCTGGAGAACCAGGTAATCTCCTGAGCCAAAATGAGAGAGAACTTCATCTGCATATATTGTTGTGATTTGCTGGTTTGTTCCGCCATAGAGAAGAATACAATTGTCTCCCTGCACATCATTCTGGATGATCGCATGCCCGGTTGGCGCTTTTGTGTCGGTATGCAGAAGTTCTGTATGTACTCCGGCAGCAGTTAAAATGTCAGAGAGAAATTGTCCATCGGCTCCGATGACTCCGGCATGCCAGACTGACATGCCGGCTTTTGCAAGGGCGATAGACTGGTTCAGTCCTTTTCCGCCCGGATATTGTTTTAAATCTTCGGAAGAAAGGGTTTCCCCTTTCTTCACAAAGTGCGGTACTTTATATACGTGATCAATATTTAATGACCCGAAATTCAGTATTTTCATATCTGTATCCTCCGTCTGGAAAATATCGAAAGTACAGTGATTTTAGTTGGAGGAACTGTCATCCGAAGAATTGCTGTCTGAGGAATCTGAATCACTTCCGGTCAGTCCTTTGAAAAAGTTCACGACTTTATCCCACCAGCCTTCAGTATCTGCATTCTGAACTTTGTCTTTGATATCGTCCAGTGTGCTGTTGCTGACAACATCACTTCCGAGAATATCATCTTTGGTCTGGCTGATGATTCCACCGGAATTGCTGTTATTTCCGCCGAAAAATCCTTTGATGTTATTGACTAGTTTTGTGAAGAAACCTTCGCTCTTGCCTTCCAGGTTGTTCAGCGTCTGCTGAAGAGATTTGACATCGTAATCATACTGGGAAATCTTCTCCATCAAGGATACGATCTTATCTTTCTGCTCGTCGGTGAGATTAACGTCCAGATCTTTCGCTTTTTCATCGACTGTATCTGCAATCTTATCTTCGTCGCTGATATCATTTGCAATAACATTTTCTTTGACATCGTTCATCAGATCCGTTGCCTTGTCCTGTCCGATATCGTCAGCAAGTTCACCGGTAGTTACAAGCTCTTCTGTAGCGGCTTCTTTCTGCCCTTCGTCCAATTTCTCACCGCTTGCAGTCTCATAAGCCATCATGATTCCGGTTAAAGCACCAGTTCCGGATACTTCGATTGGAGATGCCGCAACAACGTTGCAGTTTTCTACGCCGGAAGTTGTCAGAGTGCTGGCAATCATGGAACTGGTTACAAATGTAAGGTTTGCGACCTTCACCTGGATACCGCCGCTTGTAGTTGGTTCTACATAAGAGCAGCTGTAAGTCTTGTGACCAATCTGCGCTTCAGATGCAATCCCTTCCATATATTTACGTTCGTCCTGATTGGTAACTTCGATCGTTTCTACACTGTCCTTGCTTGTTCCGAAATATTCATACATAGACTTCTTCTGGTCGTCTGACAGGTTTGTCCCGATCGTAACAACTTTGGAACTGTCTGCGTTGGCAATCATCGGAAGACTTGCACATGTAAGTGTAACTGCCAGAGCAAGTGGAATGATTTTTTTGAATTTTTTCATAATAATGGCTGTTGCCGTACCTCCTTTTATGACTGGTATTACCAGATGTATTTTTAATGAGTTTAAATAAAAATGATGCCAGAAGACTGCAGAAATGTATTGATTTTGCAATCTTTTCCATTATTATATGGAAGCTGGCATCATTATAGTATCATAATCGTTTTGGTTTGCAAAGAAAATCCGTCTTAACTCTTTCTGAAGATTTTCTTTAGGCGTTCTTCTAATATAGAAGAGGAAATCAGTCCGCCGAAAGAGGCGAGAACTGTACCGTTTTTAAAGCAGACAAATGTCGGGACGAGATCATCCGTATAAGTTTTGGCTAAGAGTGGTGATTCGTCAATGTCTACTTCTATAAATAAATACTGCGCATGGTATTTGCCGGATATTTCTTCTGCAATTGGTTTCATCATTGCACATTTTGTGCACCAGGATGCGTAAAACATCACAACGACCGGTACGCCGGAATTGTGTATAACAGCAGGAAAATTTGCTGCAGTGACATGCTTCATAAATCAGCCTCTTTTCTTCGTATGGCAGTCCGTGTCTGTATTCAGGTACCGGCATACTTCGCAGAAAGAATGTAAAAGACATGAGAATGGTCTGTGACAGCGCCTGTTGCAAATGTTGGTAAAACAAAAACAGGAGTGCCGTCGTCTTCGTTTCGGTTTCATGAATGTGTACCTCTGCACAGACTATTGTTACTTTATTATATGATACAAAGTAAAAAATGCGTATGATGAACGTGCAAGAGGCATATGCTTATTTCCTTGCCGCAATCAGTTTGTTGATCGGATGTTTCATGGAAGAGAATTTCTCCTCGTATTCTGTCATGACATTGCCTTCGTTCATGGCAGGATCATGATGCAGGTCATAGGTACATGCGGTCATTTTCCAGATGTCGGATGTTTCCAACTGTTCGGTGGAGAAATCAAAGAGATCTCGGTTGTCTGTTTTAAATTCGACAGTGCCATCCGGAATGAGGATCTTGTCATAGCGGGCAAAAAATTCTGCAGATGTCAGACGTCTTCTTGCATGGCGGGCTTTCGGCCATGGATCGGAGAAATTCAGATAGATCCGGGATACTTCATTTTCAGCAAAAACTTCCGGAAGATCTGTGGCATCCATACAGATAAAGCGTAGATTCGGAAGATGGAGTGTGACTGTTTCTTCGGATGAAGAATCGGATGTTACCTCCAGCTTCTCGACAGCACGTAGAAGGACGCTGGAATAACGCTCGATGCCGATATAGTTGATATCTGGGTTCTGCTCTGCCAATGTCAGAATAAACTGACCTTTTCCCATACCGACTTCAATATGAAGTGGATGATTATTGTGAAAAATTTCGCTGTTCCATTTGCCACGGAAGTGTCGCTCATCTTTGATTACCATTTCTGAATTGGCAAGTACGCTCTCCGCACGGGGTATATTTCTTAATCGCATAGAATGTTCCTTTCTGATATTATCCTTTATTAAATACATTTTTTCATGTATATTGCATGTGCTTTTCCAGTTTAACTTTTGTCCTTTAAAATGTCAAATTTGCTATGGATTTTTCTAAAAATAAGAGTATTATATAACATATACATAAAAAAATGGAAAAAGAACGGAGGCGGATTATGGATTCTGTAATAGAGCAGTTGAGCGAAATTGAAAAAACAGCAGAAGATATTGTTGAACATGCCGAAAAACAGAAGACGGAGATTGAACATCAGATACAAAATGAACGAGACGTGTTTGATCGGGAAACAGAGCAGGCTACACAGGAAGAGCTTTCCAGAATTCGTGCGCAGGCAAAAGAAAAAATGGATGCAGTTATGGAGGAGCAGAGGGAGAAGAACCAGAAGCTTCTGGAAGAACTGCGAAAAGAATATGAAGAAAATCATGAGGCGTATGCCAGAGAGATATTAGAACATATCACAGAGGTATAGAACATGGGAAATGTTATGGCTTACAGTGGAATTGTCACGAAAGTCCACGGGATGCAGGCGAAACTTCTGTCGGAAGAGGAGCTTGAGGAAGTCGCATCCAAAAAGACAGTTCCGGAAGTAATTGAGTATCTGAAAGAAAAGCCGGCATATGCAGAGTATATGAACCGGCTGGAGGTAAAACTTTATCATCGAAGGAATGTTGAGAAAGTGCTGTATCAGTCTTTGTATGCAGACTGGTCCAGACTGTTCCGGTTTGCGGGAATGGAACAGAAGAAGTTTTTGAAAGTTTACTGGAAACGGTATGAAGTGGATTTGATCAATTACTGTCTTCGTATCGTATTTAATCATTATGAAAAACCATTTGATCTGGAATACAAGAAAGACTTTTTTGACCGGTATTCACAGATCTCGATTGACAAGATGATTACGTCCAGAAATATTGACGAGCTGGTTGATAATTTACAGGGTACGGAGTATTATGAACCGCTCATTAAGATAAAAGATTCAGGTGCAGCGACGTTGTTTGACTATGATCTTGCACTGGATCTCTATTATTTTACGACACTTTGGAGAAAACAGCGCAGACTGCTTAAGAAGAAAGAGCTGGAGATCTATACGCGAGACTGCGGAACAAAGATTGATCTTTTGAATATCCAGTGGATATACCGTGCGAAGAAATATTATCATTTACTGCCGCCGGATATTTATGCACTTACGATTCCAATCCATTACCGGCTGAATCTGGAAGATTTTAAGATGCTGGTAGACACACCGAGTGTGGAGGAATTTCAAAATCGGCTGGACGAAACATATTATGCGAAGAAATATGAGATCGGGAAGGAACAGAAGACGATGGAGCAGATCTATCAGGACTGCCTGCGTCAGTTGTACCTGTCAGACCGAAGGCGAGAGCCGTATTCGATCGCATCGATCAGCACATATTTGTTTTTAAAAGAAGAAGAAATTAAAAAGTTGACGACAGCGTTTGAATGTATTCGCTACGGATTAACAACAACAGAGACTTTAGCATATATGAAAGGGGTGATTCGATGATCGTCAAGATGAAATTCTTAAGCATAAGCGGGCCGAAGACAGACATTGACCGTGTCTGCGACCAGTATCTTTCTAAGTATGAGATGCAGTTGGAAAATGCAGTGGCTGAGCTTAAGACAACGGACAATCTGCAGCCATTTGTAGATTTGAATCCTTACCGGGAACCGCTCGCGAAGGCGGAGCAGTTTACGGCAATGATCAAGGATGACAAGATTTGTCCGAAAGCAGTGACATCGCAGGAGGAGATGCTTGCAATGATCCGGGAAGTGAATCATGATTTTCTGGAACTGCAGGAACAGAAAGAATTATTAAAAAAGAAAGTAGAAAGTTTACGGGAAAGACTGGATGTATTGACACCGTTTCAACCGTTGGATCTGGATCTGTACAAAGTTATGCGTTACCGCTATATGAAGGTGCGGTTTGGACGGATTTCGGTAGATTATTTTCATCGGCTTGAAAAATATTTATTTGATGATCTGAATGCAGTATTTATAGAGGGAGCAAGGGATGAGAATTATGTCTATGGATGTTATTTTACATCCAATCCGGAAGCGAGCAAAATAGACTCTGTATTTAATTCACTTCATTTTGAGCGGATCAGCCTTTCATCAGATTTTATTGGAACGCCGACACAGGCATGTGAGGAATTACAGAAAGAGATTGGTAAAACTAAAAAGAAGATCAAGAAGATTAACCAAAGTATCCGTGTGCTGGTTGAAAAGCATGCGGCAGAACTGTTAGGAGCGCAGAAGCGTTTGGAAGAATTGTGCAATATCTTTGATGTGCGTAAGATGGCAGCGCGGATTGAGGAAGGCGACAACAAGGAAGAGTATTACATCCTGTGCGGATGGATGGGCGAAGAAGATGTCGCTAAATTCCTGGAAGAGACGAAAAAGGATGATAAGATATTTGTTGTAGTGGAAGAAGACAGAGAGAAGTTCTTCGGTGAACCGCCGACAAAACTTAAGAATCCGAAGCTTTTCAAACCGTTTGAGATGTTTGTACGGATGTATGGGCTTCCGGCGAATGATGAGATGGATCCGACAATGTTCGTGGCACTTACTTATACATTTATTTTCGGCGCGATGTTCGGAGATGTGGGACAGGGCTTCTGCCTGTTTGCAATTGGTGGAATCCTGTATTTGACGAAGAAGATAAATCTCGCGGGAATTATATCGGTTGCAGGTATTTTCTCAATGGCATTTGGATTTATGTTTGGAAGTGTATTTGGTTTTGAAGATGTGATACCGGCACTATGGTTGAAACCGGTAGAAGCTATGACAAATCTGCCATTTATCGGGCAGCTGAATACGGTATTTATTGTGGCGGTTGCCTTTGGCATGGGACTGAACCTGCTGGTGATCCTGTTCCAGATGATCAATGCGATAAAAGCACATGATAGAGGCAATCTGTTATTTTCCAATAACGGGCTGGCGGGATTTGTATTTTACGGATGTATCATTCTGACAATCGTTCTGTATATGACAGGACATAAGACGCCGAGTAATATTTTACTGGCAATCTGTCTTGGCATACCGGTCATCCTGTTTGTATTTAAAGAACCTCTGACGAATCTTGTGGAGCATAATCACAAGAAACTCGAAGAGGGAAAAGTGATGTTTCTTGTGCAGGGATTTTTTGAATTATTTGAAACGATGCTGAGTTATTTTTCCAATACATTGTCTTATGTGCGAATCGGTGCATTTGCAGTCAGCCATGCGGCGATCATGGAAGTTGTACTGATGTTGTCTGGAGCGGAGAGCGGAAGCGTGAATATCTTTGGCGTGATTCTCGGCAATGTGATCGTGTGCCTGTTAGAGGGACTGATTGTAGGAATCCAGGTACTCAGGCTGGAATATTATGAAATGTTCAGCCGTTTTTATAAAGGAACCGGAAGAGAGTTTAAACCATTTGATCAACATAAAAAAGAACATTAAGATCTGGAAAATAGGAGGATATTATTATGACACTGACTGTAAAATTACTGCTGATCGCAACTTTGATTCTGAGTATCATCATACCATTTGGGTATTATCTGCTTGGCGAGCAGTCGAAAAAACGCTATAAAAAAGCAATCGGAGCAAATGTGTTTTTCTTCTTTGGAGCATTTGTGATTGCGGGAATTATGTTATTTGGCGGAGACACTGTACATGCAGCAGAAGCTGCAACGCAGACCGCTTCTAATGCAACCGGATTCGGATATCTTGCCGCCGCACTTGCAACCGGTTTATCCTGTGTCGGTGGAGGTATTGCCGTAGCCAGTGCGGCAAGCGCAGCACTGGGTGCCATCAGTGAAGATTCCAGCGCACTTGGAAAATCACTGATCTTCGTAGGACTTGCAGAAGGTGTTTGTCTGTATGGACTGATCATCTCCTTCATGATCCTTGGTAAATTGTAAGATGAAAATGTATCTGATCAGTGATAATATCGATACTCTGACAGGAATGAGGCTTGCCGGTGTAGACGGCGTGATGGTGCACACGCGGGAAGAGCTGCGCAGTGCCATTGAAGAAGCGATGCATGATAAGACCGTTGGAATTATCCTGCTGACAGAAAAATTTGGAAGGGAATTTCCGGATCTGATCAATGAGATTAAACTGGAAAGGACGATGCCGCTTCTGATTGAAATTCCTGACAGACACGGAACCGGACGAAAAAAAGATTTTATCACTTCGTATGTAAATGAGGCAATCGGACTGAAGTTATAGATAGGAAGAAGGTGGCATGCTTGACATTAGAGGAGAAAATAAAGCATCTTCGCACGAAGGCGATGGAAGAAGCCCGTGGCGAAGGAAATGCAATCATCAAACAGCATGAGGATGCGCTCCGGCAGCTTGCAAAGCAGCATGAAGAAGAGGTGAAACGTCAGGTAGAGACGCGGATCAAAGCAGAGCAGGTAAGTGCAAAGCAGCAGCTCAATATGGCAATGTCAAAGGCGCAGCTCGAATTGAAAAGAGAAATCAGCGCGACGCAATTTGAATTAAAAAAAGAACTGTTTCAGGAAGTGGAAGAAAAACTGAATGATTATATGCAGACACCACAGTATCAGGCACTTCTTGTTACTTATATAGAAAAGGCTGCCAGATTTGCAGATGGAAAAGAGATGACGATATATCTTAATCCGTCGGATGCAAGATGGAAAGATTATTTGGAAGAGCATACCGGCATGAAACTTACGATCAGTAAAGAAGATTTTATTGGCGGGGTGCGCGCGGTAATTCACGAAAGAAATATATTAGTTGACTATGCGTTTAAGGGAGCGCTGGAAAATGAATCCCAGAAATTCTCATTCAAGGGAGGTGCGGGAATTGACTAGCGAAAAGACTGGAAAGATATATGGCATTAATGGTCCCGTTATCTATCTGAAAGGGAAGAATGGATTTAAAATGTCGGAGATGGTCTATGTCGGAAAGGAACGCCTTGTCGGTGAGGTGATTTCTCTGGATAAAGATCTGACAACGATCCAGGTATACGAGGAGACGTCGGGACTGCGTCCGGGAGAAGAAGTTACGGCATCGGGCGCTGCTGTCTCTGTGACACTGGCTCCGGGAATACTAAATAACATATTTGATGGAATCGAACGACCGCTTGAGAGAATCGCAGAATCAGGAGGTGCATTTATCACACGTGGTGTCAGCGTGGACGAACTGGATAAAGAAAAATTATGGGATACACATATGACAGTGGGTATCGGTGATCTGGTGCACGGAGGAATGATTATTGCAGAAGTTCCGGAAACGCGTGCAATCGTGCATAAATGCATGGTGCCACCGGATGTAGAAGGAAAAGTAATTTCGGTTGTACCGGATGGACAGTATACGATTAAGGATACGCTGATAACACTGGAGCTTGCGGATGGAACATTAAAAGAACTGTCAATGACACAGAGATGGCCGATCCGTGTACCGCGGCCGGTATCGGAACGGTATCTGGCAAGCGTACCGCTTGTAACCGGACAGAGAATCCTGGATACCATGTTCCCGATTGCAAAGGGCGGAACCGCTGCAATTCCTGGAGGATTCGGAACCGGAAAGACGATGACACAGCATCAGATCGCAAAATGGTCCGATGCAGACATTATTATTTATATCGGATGTGGAGAGCGTGGAAATGAGATGACACAGGTTCTGGAAGAATTTTCCGAGCTGGTCGATCCGAAATCCGGCAATCCTCTGATGGATAGGACAGCGCTGATCGCAAATACTTCTAACATGCCGGTAGCTGCCCGTGAAGCATCTATTTATACCGGACTCACCCTGGCAGAGTATTATCGTGATATGGGGTATGATGTGGCGATTATGGCAGATTCTACTTCACGATGGGCAGAGGCACTGCGTGAACTGTCCGGACGACTGGAAGAGATGCCGGCAGAAGAGGGATTTCCGGCTTATCTTGCATCCAGACTGTCCGCATTCTATGAGCGTGCAGGTATGATGCAGACATTAAATGGAGCAACCGGATCAGTATCGATCATCGGTGCAGTATCGCCACAGGGTGGAGATTTCTCTGAACCGGTCACACAGAATACAAAGCGTTTCGTGCGCTGCTTCTGGGGACTGGATAAATCGCTGGCGTATGCGAGACATTTCCCGGCAATCCACTGGCTGTCCAGCTACAGTGAATATCTGAACGATTTAAGTGGATGGTATTCGGATCACGTATCGCCGAAGTTTGTAGATTACCGGAATCGTCTGATGGCAATTCTGAATCAGGAGAGCAGTCTGATGGAGATTGTAAAACTGATCGGTGGCGATGTACTTCCGGATGATCAGAAACTGATTTTGGAAATTGCAAGAGTGATCCGTCTTGGATTCTTGCAGCAGAATGCATTCCACAAAGATGATACATGCGTTTCGCTGGAGAAACAGTTTAAGATGATGGATGTTATTTTATATTTATATAAGAAAAGCCGGAGGCTGGTTGCGATGGGTATGCCGATGTCTGTGCTGAAAGCCGAAGGGATTTACGAAAAGGTAATCGCTATTAAATATGATGTGCCGAACGATAACCTGCAGCTTTTGGATCTGTATAAACGGGATATTGACGAGTTCTACGATCGTGTTGTAGAGAAGAATGCATAAAGGGGGAGTAAGTTGTGGCAATTGAATATTTAGGACTGAGCAGCATAAACGGACCTCTTGTTGTGCTGGAAGGGGTACAGGATGCATTTTATGATGAAATTGTAGAATTTGTAGTAGATCATAAGATCCATAAAATGGGAAGAATCGTGGAACTTGATGAAGACAAGGCAATCATCCAGGTATTTGAAGGTACGGAAAATATGTCGTTGGACAATACGCATACCAAGCTGACCGGACGTCCGATGGAAGTTGATGTGTCCCCGGAGATGCTGGGGCGTACATTTAACGGAATCGGCGAACCGATTGACGGACTTGGACCGATCACAGCAGCAGACAGGCGGGACATCAATGGGCTTCCGTTAAATCCGGTAAAGAGAGAGTATCCGAGAAACTATATCCGTACCGGCATTTCAGCAATTGACGGACTGACAACATTGATCCGTGGGCAGAAGCTCCCGATTTTCTCAGGAAACGGACTTCCGCATGACCAGCTTGCGGCGCAGATCGTGAAGCAGGCATCACTCGGCGAAGGTTCGGACGAGGAGTTTGCGATTGTATTTGGCGCTATGGGTGTCAAACACGACGTGGCAGAATTTTTCCGCAGAACATTCGAAGAGAGCGGTGTATCCGATCATGTATGTATGTTCCTGAATCTTGCAAATGATCCGGTTGTTGAACGTCTGATCACGCCGAAAGTGGCACTGACGGTGGCAGAATATCTTGCTTTTGAGTGTAATATGCACATCCTTGTTATTCTGACAGATATGACATCCTTTGCGGAGGCGATGCGTGAAGTATCTTCCTCCAGAGGAGAAATTCCGTCAAGAAAAGGATATCCGGGCTATCTGTACAGTGAGCTGGCAACGATTTATGAGCGTGCCGGAATTGTGGAAGATTCGACTGGTTCTGTGACACAGCTTCCGATCCTGACGATGCCGAATGATGATATTACACATCCGATTCCGGATCTGACCGGATATATTACAGAAGGGCAGGTTGTTCTGGACCGGAATTTACACGGGCAGGCAATTTATCCGCCAATCAGTATCCTGCCGTCACTGTCCCGTCTGATGAAAGACGGAATTGGAGCAGGCTACACAAGAGAAGATCATCAGGATCTGGCAAATCAGTTATTTTCAGCTTATGCAAAGGTGGGGGAAGCGAGAAATCTTGCCTCCGTTATCGGAGAAGATGAGCTGTCACCGATCGACAAGCAGTATCTGAAATTCGGAGAAGAATTTGAAAAACGATATATCGGTCAGGGTCCAAAAGAAAACCGTACTATTCTGAATACGCTGGATCTCGGCTGGGAACTTTTAGGTTTACTTCCAAAAGAGGAATTAGACCGAATCGATACGAAACTGATTGATAAATATTATAAGAAAAAAGAAGAGACGGATGAAGAAGAAAGTGAATCATAAGAAATAATTTTATTTCTATGACAGAGACCAGAATGAAAGCAGAAAAGGAGGCAGAGTATGGATCCGAGAGAATTTCCCACAAAAGGAAACTTAATGCTTGCCAAAAACTCGCTGGCACTGGCGCATCAGGGCTATGATCTGATGGATAAGAAGCGGAATATTCTGCTCAAAGAGCTGATGTCACTGATTGATGAGGCAAAGGGTATTCAGGAAGAGATTGACCAGACATTTACAAAAGCATATGCATGCCTGCAGCGTGCGAATATCGAGCATGGAATCAGCAAAGTGCGGGAACTGGCATTTACCGTGCCGATCGAAGATTCTATCCGCATCCAGACGCGGAGTATTATGGGAACAGAGATCCCGCATGTCAAATACGATGCAAAGCAGAATGATCTGACGTATTCGTTCAGTACAACGAGAGAGTCGATCGATATTGCGCGGGAAGCATTCCGGGAAGTGAAAGATCTGACCATCAAATTGTCGATGGTGGAGAATGCGGCGTATCGTCTGGCAACGAATATTAAAAAGACACAGAAACGTGCCAATGCGCTTAAGAATATTACGATTCCGATGTACAGCAATCTGGTATACACGATCAGCAATGCGCTGGAGGAAAAAGAAAGGGAAGAGTTTACCAGATTGAAGGTGATTAAGCGGATGAAGTCGTAGAGGATTATATAATAATGAAATATAAGAAAAAGACTTGACAATTTTTGCGTGGGGGGGAGACTAAAACTAAAAAAGGGAGGCACAGGGGAATGAAAAAGTATAAAAAATATTTTATCATTACACTTATGTTAGCGTTCGTGTTTAGTTTTAGTTTTACTTCTTTACCGGTTTCAGCTGCATCAAAATATGGAACATATGGTAGAAGAACATATTACTATACTGTATCAAAAGCTAAGAATATTAGAATTGAAAAAAGAGGTAAAGCTGTTGGCAAGTATTTAAATGAATGGATGGAAGGCGGCGTGAAATTAGCTGTGAGCTATGCAATGGGAAATTATTCGATTCCATTTAGTATTGTCGAAATAATGGTTGGAGATGGTGGCGTTAAATATGATAAAAAATCATATTCATCCTATGTTTTTCAGGCAAAATATACGACAAGAAATATTTTTTATTATCAGGACAATGCAAAGAAAAAGAAAAAAGTAGTACTTTCTGATGAAAAAGGTGTAGCAGATGTGTTTTATGAATTTCATCCAGTTGGAGTTGGTTTTAAAAAGTCGACATATACTAAAAAATTAAAAAGTAAAGCAACCGTTAAAACAACTTATTATGATAAAAAGTCAAGGAACTTGGAAAGATGTAATATATTGGCAAATCATAATACAAAAGAAATGTGGACAATATCTTCAGAGCTTCTGACAGAAAAGTGGAGAAAAAAATAGCTCTAAAAGGAGTTGTCTCTTGTTGAGGGAAAATAATGAAAAAAAGAATTTTAATGTGCATAAGTACTGTTGTTGTAGTTGGAATTATAGCAATAATTATAGTTTTGAATGGACATACGACATTGGTAAGACAAATAGACAAAAATTTAGGTTCATCAACAAAATGGAAAATTATATCTGTCGAAAAAATGGAGAGTGATGAGAATCCAATTGTACATGACACAGATTTGCAGACGGTAATATATAAGAATCTTATTGATGAAATTAAAAAAACAAAGATGAAGCGTAAACGCAGAGAATTAGGGATGGAAATAAAAAAGCCACTCTATACAATGACAGTTTCTTCGGATAATGACTATATAACATTTACTGTAAATAATGAAGGTGAAATTCACTTAAATCAAACAGATATAACATATATTATTTTAAACGAAAATTCAAAACTATATGATGTACTCAAACAAAATTTTGGCTTGAAAAAATGATTAAAAGAGATAACAAAATAGTTAAGTGAAAGAAAACAGCTACGATATACTGTTGTGTAAGTATATTGTAGCTGTTTTAGCTGTCAGGGCATCCCCACTTTCTCTGGAACTTTTAATATGGCAGCTCCCGTTTACGCTGATGTTGACAGTTGTGCATGAATTGATTCACGGAATTACATGGGGAATATTTGCAGAAAAACATTTTCAATCTATAAATTTTGGCGTGATCTGGAAGATGCTGACGCCGTACTGCCATTGTTCGGTACCACTTAAGAAATGGCAGTATGTATTGGGAGCGGCAATGCCAACACTGGTTCTTGGAGCAGGGTTGGGAGTAGTGGCAATCATGACAGGCAATCTTGTGTGCCTTTATCTTGCGGAATTTATGACTCTCGGCGGCGGTGGAGATTTTTTGATTATTATGAAAATATTACGATATCACTCTGACAAGGAAGACCAGGTATATTATGACCATCCATATGAATGTGGAGTTGTTGTTTTTGAAAAATAGAACAAAAAAGAAATAAAAATAAGTTGAAAAGATGATTTGATAGTGCTAAACTCCTATAAAAGCATCTTTTTCTTTTGCGCTTTTAAGCGTGTCTTATTCATATCTAAAGTATCTGAAAGGAATTCATGCTTTTAAATTTCACTAATAACAGCAGGAGTCCTGAAGGTACTAACGAAGACCGCACAATTTCTTGTGAAGGACTCAGAATAAAGAAGGGAGTATTTCATGAGAAAAAACAGAGAGTACAAAAGTGATGTATTTTCCATGTTAATGGAAAGCAAAGAAAATGCGCTGGAAGTTTACAATGCATTAAACGATTCGGAATATACCAATCCGGAGGAAGTGGAGATTGTTCAGTTGGAGCGGGGCGTGTCGCTCTCCATTCGGAATGATGCTTCATTCATTATTGATATGAACATCAATTTTTATGAGCATCAATCCACATACAATCCCAATATGCCACTTCGAAGTTAATCTATTTTGTAAATACATTGCAGGACTGGCTGAAAGATAATGACAAGGATCTATTCAGCAGAAGACAAATACAGATACCGACACCGCATTTTATCGTATTTTATAATGGGACACAAAAAAGAACGGAATACGAAGAAATGAGACTGTCGGATTCGTTTTACCACAAAGCCGAAGAACTGCAGATAGAGATCATCTGCAAAGTTTATAATATCAATCCGGAAAACAATCAGATTTTGAAAAGAAAATCAGCAGTACTGGAAGGATATACATATTTTGTGGAAAAGGTAAGGGAGAATCAAAGGCAGGGAATGAATCTGGAAGAGGCTGTGGACAGTGCGATAAATGATTGTATAACGAATCATATATTGGAAGATTTTTTCAGAAGCAGGAAGGATGAAGTGAAGAAAATGACACATCTGGATTATACGTGGGAAAAGCGGGAAAGGTTAATACGCATGGAAGAATATGCAGATGGCGAAGCGGCTGGAATACAGAAAGGCGAAGCCGCTGGAATACGGAAGGGCAAGATTGATTCGCTGATGGAAATCTTGCAGGAACTTGGCGATATTCCGGAAGTACTTCAAACCCGGATTGAATCAGAAAAAGACCTGCAGGTTTTAACGAGCTGGCTGAAAGCAGCCGCGAGAGCAGACTCTTTGAAAGAATTTCGAGAGAAAACAGGTTTGAATATTTAACGGTACTGCACCGTGGGTTTAGTCCGGAAATTATTTAAGCTATAAAATAAAAATTGTAACTAGTATGAATGAAAAGAGATTGGCGTATCAGTTGAATGATATGCCAATCTCTTTTTCAATCAATTCAGATTATGTAAGAAAAATATCATACTACAATTTAATATTCTGGATTATAACTGTCTGGATCTTTCAGCAGCAGCCTTGATACATTCCATAACCGAAGCGCGCATGCCGCCACGTTCCAGTGCTTCGCAGCCTTCGATGGTAGTTCCGGCAGGGGAAGTTACCATATCTTTTAAAGCACCCGGATGGATATCCATCTCAAGAAGCATCTTTGCAGTTCCAAGGCAGGTCTGCTCTGCAAGGCGGTATGCAGTAGCGCGAGGAAGTCCCTGTTTTACGCCACCGTCTGCCATTGCTTCGATGAACATTGCAACATAAGCCGGACCGCCACCGTTTAATGCGCAGGCTGCATCGATGAGATGCTCCGGAAGGAGTTCAACAACACCGATAGAGCTGTAGATGGATTTGGCGATTTCCATTTCATCTTCTTTGAAATCATTGTCAGAGCAAAGAGCAAATGCTCCTGCAAATACCATCGCCGGAGTATTTGGAAGAAGGCGCAGGATTCTAGGTGTACCATCGATCATAGCCTGAAGTCTTTCGACTGTTACACCGGCTACGATAGACATCATTGCTTTACCGTCCAGTGCTTTTTTGCACTGCTCTAAAGCTTCTGCGGCATTCTGAGGTTTAACGGCAAGTAAAATAATGTCGCTGTTCTTGCAGACATCTTCATCGTCTGCCGCGAGATTGACACCCCAGCCGTTTGCTTTTTCCATCATGGCAGGGTTAATGTCGTAAACGTATACATTCTCTTTTGCGAGTACACCGCTTTCCAGTGCGCCGTAGAGGATCGCGCCTCCCATGTTTCCGCATCCGATGACTCCGATTTTCTTTGTTACCATAATAATCGACCTCCTAAATCAAAATGTTTAATATGAATTATTATCAGACAGATTGTGTCGCGCGCTGCGCGTTCACAATCAGGCATCTGTATTCTTAAATTCTTCCCAGGCAGCAGTCAGTTTGTCCGGGGTTTCTAACAGCAGCTTTGTCCCTTCTGCTATACAGCGTGCAGCGTAAAGCATACCTTTGTGTCCGATACTCATGCCTGCCTGCTTTGCGGCAGCCCAGTGATGCAGAGACGTACCGCGGCACATGGTAGCAGCACTGATGGTGATGAGAGGAACGGTGTGGCTGACTGCTGTAGCGTCTGTACCGATGAAGATCGGAACAGGTTCCGGCTCCAGCGGTTCCAGTCCTTTGAAATAAATCCCGTCATTTTCCAACCCGGCTTCTTTACTGAGTTCGGCGGCAAATGTCAGTTCATCTTCGGTATATTCCGGAGTCGGGATATGTGTCATTGCCTCATAGTACAGCTCTGCAAGCACACGGTTGACTTTCATCTCTTTACAGCTGGTGACCAGTTCAATATCTACGGTTGTATCTGTCATCATGGCAGCACCGCGTGCACATTTATCCACACGTGCACTGGCATCTTCTGTGCGGGAACGCTTGAAAGAACGGATGAAATAATTCGTCTTTGCAAGATCCGGAACAACATTTGACGGGATTCCGTTATCGACATATGCATAATGCATACGGACTTCATCCGGCACATGTTCACGCAGATAATTTACACCGATATTCATAAGTTCGGCTGCATCCAGAGCGCTTCGCCCTTCCTGCGGAGATTTGGCGGCATGTGCGCTGACTCCGTGGAAAGTATAATTTTTCACATCCTGGGACATCCAGATATCGTTGCTGATCCGGTTCCGGTCAAATGGATGCCATGTTACGGCAACATCCAGGCCATCAAAGACGCCGGCTTTGTTCATAACAATCTTGCCGGACATGATCTCTTCAGCAGGACAACCGTAGACGCAGATCGTGCCGGGAATCTGTTCTGTTTCCATATGATTTTTCAGTGCGCAGGCGGCTCCGATTACGGCAGTGCCCAGTAAGTTATGACCGCAGGCATGTCCGACACCGGGAAGTGCATCGTATTCTGCGAGAAATCCAAGGATTGGTTTTCCTGTGCCCCAGGTTGCGGTAAAGGCAGTCTCAATATTTGCAGTTCCGCTTGAAACAGTAAATCCCTGTTCCTGTAAATAAGTACTTAAACGCACCGAAGATTTTTGTTCTTGATAGGCAAGTTCCGGATTGGCAAATATGTAATTTGCCGTATCAATTAATTCTGCCTGATGTGTTTTAAGCCAGTCTGCTACAATGTTACGGCTGGCGGAAGATTCGGAACAAATTTCTTCACTGAAATGATTGATCGTAGAATCTGTCATATTTAAACTTCCTCCGGGTAAGCACCCTCTAATACATCCAGATATTCCTGACCGAAAGTATCCACGTAATCAGCAAGGGCAAGATCAATTGCTTTCTGACCGTTTGTGCCAAGCTTTTCGATCAGTGTCTTACTAATTGTATCTTTCAGATGTGCGGTGTGAAAATTAAAATCTTTCATGCAGGAAGTGCCGAGATCCTTCTTCTTGGCAGCGAGAGCTTCGACATCTTCCGGCGTCAGTGGATAGCCCCAGTCAAATTCGCATTGTTCGCCGCCCCAGCTCATGGATGTAGCAGTTGGGGTACAGACAAAATCAGAGCGGAATCCCTGATAAACCGCATTATCAACATTGACACAATAAAGTTTACCGTATTCTGTAATATCGTGCTTTTTCCATGCTTCACACCAGGCACATTTCGAAATATAAGTCTGAAGTGTCGGTTCGGTACGGAGTGTACCAAATTGCATCTGTCCGTCATAGTCAGGCTTCCACTCGCCGTAAGCCTGGTTGGTCATTGTGTTGAGCGGATCGCCGTGAGCAATCGCTCGTGCAGCCATTCTTGCACCTCGTTCTTTACCATAGACAGTCATACCGTCTAAGATTGCCTGTTTTCCTTCTTCGCCACAGATTTCAATAGCGCGCTTGGCGAGAAAAGCAAACATCATTGCATGATGTTCGATCTTACAGGAAACCGTTTCTTTGGCTGTATTCATAATTATCATCCTTTCACATAGTAGTCTGTTAAAGTTTGGAGACATTATACTACATTTTATAAGAAGATACCAGTGTAAGGGAGGAAACTAAAGACACAAAATATAACTGATAATCTATAATCAGTAATAGAAAAAATCTATATCTGTCGTTAGTTATTAAAAAATATGAGTGGTTTTTTATCTGAAAAAAAGCTATGATGGTTATATGAGATAAACTGTATAAAAAATATAGAAAAAAAGAACGACAAAATGTAAAAAGAGGTAAAAAACAATGGACAAAAAACGTTTTATGGTAGTCAGTGGTTTCCTTGGAGCAGGAAAGACAACGACGATGGTAGCACTTACAGAGTACATTAACAGCACAGGCAAACATGCAGCAATCATTGCAAATGACCTGGGAGCAAATTATATTATCGATGCAGAGTATTCTGATCGTCAGAATGTAGAAGTCACACCGATCGGCGGCGACTGTATCTGCTATATTCCGGATACATTGATCGAAAGAATCGAGCGTCTGAACAGAGAGCCGAAAGATCTGGTTATGTCTGATATTCCGGGATGCGGAATCGGTGCACTGGATCATGTATATGGCAATCTGGACAAGAACCACAAGGATGAGTTTACACTGGCTCCGTTTCTTGTTGTAACAGACCCGGAGAGACTTCGTATGATCATGCCGGAGCAGGCAGATATCCATCTTCCGGAAGAATTAAAATTCCTTCTGGATGCACAGTTAAAAGAAGCAGACTGTATCGTTCTGAATAAGATCGATCTGATGTCTGATGAGGAAGTGGACCGCTATGTAAAATTCTTAAAAGAAGCTTGCCCGGATATTCCGGTGTTCCCTATCTCTGCAAAAGAAAAGATCGGTCTGGAACAGGTAGCAGACTATGTACTGACTGCAGAGAGCCGTGTGAACATTACAGATATCGGATACGGCGGACCGGAATTCGTTGCAGCTGAGAAGAGTATGTCATGGTTCAACAGAAATGTATTTATCACAGCAAAAGACGGCAAAGCATTTGACGGAAATGAATTAGTTGACGATCTCATTGACGAGATTCGTAACGGACTGATTGCAAATAAGAGAAATGTTCCACATCTGAAGACATTTGCAGTAGGAAAAGAGAATGATTATGGAAAATTCAGTCTGATCGGTGTAGATTATGACATCATCCATGACCAGGAACTGAAAGAAGAAACAGAAAAATTGCGTCTTGTTGTAAATGCGCGTGCAGTATGCGAATCTGATCTGTTATTAGATATTGTAGATGATGCATTTGATGCTGTAGCTGAAAAATATAATGTAAAGATTAAAGTATTCTTCAGTGAGTGCTTCGGAATGATGGACGAGGGAAGACATTAAGCGAAAGTCTGTTACAAAGTAATGGGAAAGAGATCACAAATTATGAGCAATGATATTCACGAACAAATAAAGGAATATTATGGGGTCATCCTGCAAAGCAGTGATGACCTCAAAACAAATGCGTGCTGCTGCAGTTCAGCGCCGCCGAAGTATGTAAAAGATATTTTGCCGTTGATCAAGGATGAGATAAAAAACCGTTTTTATGGCTGTGGTTCTCCGATTCCGATGGGAATGAAAGGATGCCATGTGCTGGATCTCGGATGTGGTACGGGAAGAGATGTCTATATTTTATCTAAACTGGTTGGGGAAGAGGGACATGTCTATGGCGTAGATATGACACCGTCCCAGATTGAAGTTGCCATCCGTAATGAAGCAGCGCAGATGGAGGCATTTGGATTCGAAAAGACGAATACAAGTTTTCATCTGGGATATATCGAAGATCTGAAAAGCATCGGAATTGAAGATAATTCCATCGATGTTGTGACATCTAACTGCGTAATTAATCTGTCGCCGTTCAAGGAGCAGATTTTCCGGGAAGTATACCGGGTATTAAAAGAAGGCGGAGAGATTTATTTCTCCGATGTTTTTGCCGACCGCAGGCTTCCGGATGAAATAAAAAATGATCCGGTCATGCGCGGAGAATGTATGGGTGGCTCCATGTATCTGGAAGATTTCCGCAGAATGATGGAAAAATGTGGTTTTGTCACTTATTATACGATGGAAAAGACACCGATCCAGCCGCATGATTTCGAGATTGCGAGATTGACAGGAGACATCCAGTTTTATTCCTGTACAGTACGCGCATTTAAGTGTAGCGGCCTGGAGGACCGGGAAGAAAATTACGGACATAGTGCGACCTATCTTGGAACGATGGAGGAAAATAAACGGTATTGCGATTTTGATGAGACATTCCGTTTTCTGAAAAATAAACCACTTGGAATCAGTGGTAATCTTGCAAAGATTTTAAGGGCTTCCAGATTCTGTAATTATTTTACGGTTGAAGGAGAAGGGGAGACACATTATGGCCTGTTTAAAGAACTGGATCAGAGTGTTAATCCGACGCAGTATGATAAAAATGCAAAGATTACAGCAAGGACACTGAAAGAAGAAGTCAGACGGTATGACATTCCGGAATTAATGGATCGTGTCAAAGGTGTGGATGAGCTGTATTCCAAAGAGCAGCTCACGACAATGCAGGTAAATGTCGGCTACAGGTGTAATCTGTCCTGTGCACACTGCTTCCTGGAGTGTGGGCCGGATAAAACGGAGATGATGAGCAAAGAGACAATGGATCAGTGCCTGCAGGCATTTAAGACCGGTGGGTTTCGAACGATGGATATTACCGGCGGTTCACCGGAGATGAATCCGAATCTTACTTATTTCATTGAGGCAGCATCGAAGCTTGGCGATGTGATTGTCCGCACAAATCTTGTTATTTTGCAGAAGGAAGCATATGCTCACTTAATAGATGTATATACAGAAAATAAAGTCCGTATTGTCTGTTCTCTGCCTTACTATAATAAGAAAGTTGTGGAAAAGCAGAGAGGCGCACATGTATTTGATCCGGCGATTAAGATTCTACAGGAATTAAATGCAAGAGGCTATGGCAGACAGGATGATCTGCGGCTGACGCTTGTGTATAATACAGATGGCCCGTATCTGCCACCGAATGAATTTATGCTGGAAAAGACATACAGAGAAATTCTGGAAAAGGAATATGGCATTGTATTTACGGATTTGATCGCAATTGGAAATGTGCCGATCGGAAGATTCGGGCAGGAGTTAAAGCACCAGGGAAAACTTGGATCTTATCTGAAACTGCAGAGTGAGAACTTCAATGAAGACAATCTGCCGAAGGTTATGTGCCGGGATCAGATCAATGTTGATTACGATGGCAGTCTGTATGACTGTGAATATTATCATGTCCTTGGAATGAAACCAGATGGGGAAGCACATATCAGAGAGCTTGCGGATCATGCGCCGAAGCCGCGGAAGATTCATACCTGTGCAGTTTGCTATAGTTGTACGGCAGGATATGGAAGCAGCTGTGGTGGGAATCTGTCACATTAAGTTGGCAGTGGAAGGTTCTGCCGGTGTGATTTGTCGGATAGAAAAAGAGCTGTTTGGAAATTATGAAAATGATTTCTGGAAAAATATGGAAGAAAAATAAAAAAATATTAAAAAACACTTGATTTTTAGAAAAACATGTCATATAATATTACTTGCGTCACGGAAAACTGATGACGCAGGATATGCGCGATTAGCTCAGTTGGCAGAGCACCTGACTCTTAATCAGGGTGTCCAGGGTTCGAACCCCTGATCGCGCACTATAAGATCGCTGTTTTTGCAGACAACAGAGCTGCAGGGACGGCGATTTTTTGTATAATAGGAAATTTCATTTCCTATTATACAAAAGCCTCCGGCAGGATGCGCACTGCGGCGTACAATGATGATGTCGCAAGCGACCACCGCAGGCGCGCGAATGTGCCAAGGCACATTCGATTTATAGCGACGAGGAGGGAACAACATGGCGGCATTTAACCGTTTTATAGAAAAATGGATGGCACTGGTGACACCAATCTGCCTTCTTTTGGGCGTGTGGTTCCCGGATATTGCAAAACATGGACTCCCATATGTTCCGTTTGTCTTTGCATTTATGACATTTAATGGTGCTTTGAAGTCTAGCTTCAAAGATGTGGCGGGGGTATTTAAGAACCCGTCAATACTTCTTGTGATGCTCGGGCTTATTCATGTTGTAATGCCGGTATTTGCCTGCGGACTTGGACATTTATTTTTCACAGATAATGCAAGGCTGATTGCCGGGATGGTGTTGGAATTTTCAGTGCCGACAGCGGTGTCAGGACTGATGTGGATAACAATCTACAGCGGAAATAGTCCGTTATCGCTGTCTCTGGTGGTGACAGATACGGTGTTGTCGCCGTTTTTAATTCCATTGACATTAAGGATTCTTCTTGGAAAAACAGTACATATGGATACAGTACAGATGATGCAGGAGCTGATCTTCATGGTGGCATTTCCGGCAATTTTTGCTATGTGCCTGAATCAGATCAGCCATAATCGCGCAAAAGAATGTTTGCCGAAAGTGCTCGCACCTTATTCCAAACTGGCGTTGATATTTGTTGTAATATCCAATTCATCCAAAGTGGCACCGTATATTCGCCATATGAACGGACAGCGGGTAGCTGTAGCAGTAACAATTCTCGTACTGGCGGCAAGCGGTTATGCAATCGGACTTCTGGTCGCAAAATTATGGAAGAAGGATCACGAAACATCTATTTCCATGATGTACGGAAACGGAATGCGTAATATCAGCGTGGGAGCCGTGATTGCGGCGGCATATTTCCCGGGAGAAGTGATGTTCCCGGTTATGATCGGAACGTTGTTCCAACAGGTACTGGCTGCATTTTATGGAAAAGCAACGGAGCAGCCGGGTGACAGCAGTAAAAACTAAGATTTCCCTAAGAATATCTTTAGAATTATTTTCTTTACAAGGATGTGTATTCTATTTATAATTTTACCAACAAAAGAAATGAGGAAAAAGGATGCACAAAAGACGAAGAGAGTTTAAGAAGAGAGCCAGATGTGTGTTGAAGACGCATTACTGGCTTTTTGTTATGTTATGCCTTATTGCAGGCATGATCGGAACAGAATTTACCACTTCCGTGAAACTGGGAAAGGACGCAGCAGTGTCTTATGCGGAAGCAGAGAACACGGTCAATCGTCTGACAACGGATAACCTGATCGGAGCGTTCTATGATAATCTGGAAGAATTTAATGAAGGAAAAGAGGCGGAGCAGAGAGCGCGCATTGATGAAAAGAAGAAACGCTATGAAGAAGAATCAAAAAAGAATGAAAATGCGGTTCTTGGACGAAGCAGGGGTGTCTTTTCCGGCATTGTAAATAAAGCCGCTTCCGGTGAATATATTGTTACACTTGCAGTTGCGGTGCGCTCACTGGTCGGCTCGGATAACATAGCTGCCTGGCTGCTGATCGTTGTCAGCCTGGCACTGATCTTTTTCGTGCAGACCTTTATCGTAGATGTGTATCAGATTGTTATGCGAAGGATGCTTTTGGAAGGGCGCTGTTATAAGCGCGTTCCGCTACACAGAGTGTGGTTCCTGATGCGGGTGCGCAAATGGATGCATGCGGGAGTCACGCTTCTGTTAAAACAGGCATTGCACACTGTGTGGGGGCTTACGGTTATCGGGGGCGTTGTCAAATATTATTCTTATTATCTGGTTCCTTATATTGCAGCAGAGAATCCATCAATTAAGGCGGCAGATGCGATCACATTATCAAGGCAGATGATGGACGGGCATAAGTGGGAATGTTTTGTGATGGAATTGTCGTTCTGGGGCTGGAGATTTCTTGGATTTTTTACAATGGGAATTGCCAACATTTTCTATATCAATCCATTTATGGCTGCGACAATGGCAGAATATTATGTGAGTCTGCGAGAGGAGGCAATCGACAGGAAACTTCCGCTGGCAGAACAGTTAAATGATAGATATCTGTATGAGCATCCGGAACAGATGGTGCTGGATGCGGCTTATGAAGACGTTAGAGAAGTGGAGGAAGAACCGCCGGTTGTTATAGAAGGTCTGACTGGAGTTCAGAAGTTTCTTGCAAATACACTGGGAATCACAGTGCTGCATCAGAAAGAGATGGATGCGCTGGAGGAAGAGGCAAACCGAAAATTCCGGGTTGTGCATGATATACGTGCATACAAAGGAATTGTTTATCCGACCAGACTGTATCCGATTTCGGAAGTGAAGAGAAATAATCTGCTGGAAAATATGAACTTTTTGCGTCATTACTCTATCTGGTCTGTGATCATGATGTTTTTTATTATGTCATTTGCAGGCTGGGTGTGGGAAGTGAGTCTACATTTTCTGACCAAAGGATGTTTTGTTAACCGTGGGGTTCTTCACGGTCCGTGGTTGCCGATTTACGGGGCTGGCAGTGTACTGATTTTATTGTTGCTGAACCGTCTGCGCAGAAAACCTGTGGCAGAATTTATTGCAGCGGTAGCCTTGTGTGGATTTATAGAATATTATACATCTTATTTCCTAGAGATTATAACGCATGGCAAGCGATGGTGGGATTATCATGGATATTTTCTGAATCTTAACGGAAGGATCTGTGCAGAAGGGCTTTTGACATTTGGAATCGGAGGCGTTGTAATGGTATATGTACTGGCGCCATTTTTAGACAATCTGATCCGCAGGCTTCCGATGCGACGTCTGATTGCGTTATGTGTGCTGTTGTTAGTATTGTTTGGCGCAGATCAGATGTGGTCGGTACGTCATCCGAATGAGGGGAAAGGAATCAGCAAAATGAGGACGACAGCCGTCCGGACATATGAAAAAGAAGGGAAGGTAGTAAAACAATGATCGCATTATATCTGGCTCCGCTGTATCTGTTATTATGCGGATATATACTCTGGCGCATGCTGCACTGGCTTGCAGCCTGTCACGATGTGACAAAAAATTTTTTTCTCAGGGGACTGCTCGTCACAGTGTACGTTTTTCTGGCGCTAAGCCTGCTTTTTGGATTCCTTGTACCGCCGTCGATGTTACAAAGAGTGCTGAAAGGGATTGGCAATTACTGGCTGGGTGTGTTATTATATATCTTGCTTACAGTTCTTGTAGCAGATCTTATAAGACTCATTCTGAAACATGTGTCATTTCCGAAAAAGGAAAGACTTTTTTCAAGAAAAGGACATGTTATCGTGGGCAGTATATGTCTGGCAGTGATTCTGGCATTCAGTGCCGCCGGGATCTATGGTGCACGTCATATCGTAACGACAGATTATCAGGTAAAGATATCAAAGAAAGCAGGGAATCGGAAGGAACTGAATCTTGTTCTTGTGGCTGATTTCCATCTGGGATACAGCATCGGCAGCAGCCATATGCAGCGGATGGTGGAGAAGATCAATGCGTCAAAACCGGATCTTGTAGTGATCGCGGGAGATATTTTTGACAATGAATATGAGGCATTGGATAATCCGGAGCGCCTGGAGAAGATATTAAGATCGATCAAGAGCAGGTATGGTGTCTATGCATGTTACGGCAACCATGATATACAGGAGAAGATTCTGGCAGGATTTACATTTCCGAGAAAAGGGAAGAAGATGAGCGATCCGCGGATGGATACATTTTTGGAGAAATCAAATATTCATCTGCTTCGGGATGAAGCAGTCGAGATCGACAATGCTTTTTATCTGTTCGGAAGAGCTGATTATGAACGTCCGGGAAGAGGGATCAGGAAGAGAAAGCTTCCGAAAGAACTGGTGAAGGAAATGGATCAGAAGAAACCAATTCTTGTAGTGGATCATGAACCGAGAGAATTAAAAGAACTGGCAGATGCGGGAGTGGATCTGGATCTGTGTGGACATACACATGATGGCCAGATGTTCCCGGGGAACTTGGTTACGGACATGATGTGGGAGAACTCCTATGGCTATCTGAAAAAGGGAAAGATGCATAATATCGTGACTTCCGGGCTTGGCGTATTCGGACCGGATATGAGAGTGGGTACGAAGAGTGAGATCTGCCGGATTAAGATAAAATTCAATTAGAGAGAAAGAGAGAAAGGGAATTGCAAAAAAGTAAAACTTTCTCTTTCTTTTCGCTCTGAATTGGTGTATGATAGTAAAAGACACAACATATTGTGTAATGACAAGTTAAAAATATCTATATTTTGTTATAAAAAAAGAATGCTAAAAAAGGAGAAATCAAGGGGATTATGGGAATTCAAGTGAAAAATCATGTGATCAAACGAAACGGAGAGGAAGTACCGTTCCAGCTTGATAAGATCATAAATGCGATCAAATCTGCAAACAAAGAGGTAGAACGGATCCATCAGTTGAATGAATATCAGATTCTTGCAGTGGCAGATACAATCGGTCAGAAAGTGAACGAATATCGCCATGCCGTGAATGTAGAAGATATTCAGGATATGGTAGAGACCGGCATCATGGAGATGCGTGGATATGAAGTCGCACAGAAGTATGTGCGTTATCGTTATAAGAGAGAGCTTACCAGAAAATCAAATACAACAGATAATGGAATCCTCGCACTGATCGAGCACATGAATGAAGAAGTAAATCAAGAGAATTCCAACAAGAATCCTGTGATCAATTCTACACAGAGAGATTACATGGCAGGAGAAGTCAGCAAAGACTTATCCAGACGTCTGCTCCTTCCGGAAGAGATTGTGCAGGCGCACGAAGCAGGAATCATCCACTTCCATGATTCTGATTATTTTGCACAGAAAGAACATAACTGTGATCTGATCAATTTACAGGATATGTTGCAGAATGGTACAGTGATCAGTGAGACGCTGATCGAGAAGCCGCATAGCTTTTTTACAGCATGTAATGTAACGACCCAGATCGTGGCACAGGTGGCAAGTAACCAGTATGGCGGACAGTCTTTTACACTGGCACATCTGGCACCGTTTGTAGATATCAGCAGACAGAAACTCCGTAAGAATGTTATCGCTGAGAGACAAGAATGTGGCGAGAGCATGGATCCGGAAATCATTGACAAGATTACAGAACGCAGACTCCGCGATGAAGTAAAGAGCGGAATCCAGACGATCCAGTATCAGCTTATCACACTGATGACCTGTAATGGACAGGCGCCGTTTGTAACCGTATTTATGTATCTGGATGAAGTAGAAGACGGACAGTTAAGAGATGACCTTGCTATGATCATTGAAGAAGTGATGAGACAGAGAATGCAGGGCGTTAAGAATGAAAAAGGTGTATGGATCACTCCGGCATTCCCGAAATTGATCTATGTATTGGATGAAGATAATATTACAGAAGGTTCCAAGTACTGGGAATTGACCAAGCTGGCAGCAGAATGTACAGCAAAACGTATGGTACCGGATTATATTTCCGCTAAGATGATGCGTGAGCTGAAGCAGGGAGAAGTTTACCCGTGTATGGGCTGCCGTTCATTTTTGACAGTTGAGGACGAGCAGAGAAATCCGGACGGAAGCCATAAGTTCTATGGACGTTTCAATCAGGGAGTTGTAACGATCAATCTTGTAGATGTGGCATGTTCTTCCAATGGAGATATGGATAAATTCTGGAAGATTCTGGATGAACGTCTGGAGTTGTGCCACCGGGCACTCCGCTGCAGACATGAGCGTCTTCTCGGAACGATTTCCGATGTAGCGCCGATCCTGTGGCAGTATGGTGCACTGGCAAGACTGAAGAAGGGTGAGACGATCGACAGACTGCTTTATAATGGATATTCAACAATCTCTCTCGGATATGCGGGCCTTTATGAGATGTGCATGCGTATGCTTGGCAAATCCCATACAGATCCGGAAGCAAGCCCGTTTGCACTGGAAGTTATGCAGAAACTGAATGATAAGTGCAAAGAATGGAAAGAAGCAGAGCACATCAGCTATTCCGTATACGGGACACCGATGGAATCTACAACTTACAAATTTGCAAAATGTTTACAGAAACGTTTTGGAATCATCAAAGGCGTAACCGATAAGAATTATATTACGAACAGCTATCACGTACATGTAACAGAGAAGATCGATGCATTTAAGAAACTGAAATTCGAATCCGAATTCCAGAAGTTGTCTCCGGGTGGAGCGATCAGCTACATCGAAGTACCGGATATGCAGGACAATATTCCGGCAGTACTCTCCGTTATGCAGTATATTTATGAGAATATCATGTATGCTGAGTTGAATACGAAGAGCGATTACTGTGAATGTTGCGGCTATACCGGTGAGATCCAGATCAAGGAAGACGGAAACGGTAAACTGATCTGGGAGTGTCCGAACTGCGGTAACAGAGATCAGGATAAGTTATGTGTAGCAAGAAGAACCTGTGGATATATCGGAACACAGTTCTGGAATCAGGGAAGAACACAGGAAATCAAAGACCGCGTACTTCACCTGTAAGAAGGAAAGATTGACAAAAAGAACAACTCCATATATAATATAACCTATTGAATTACTGGGAATATGAAGTGACCGGCGGGTGCATGCATGAGAGACATGGAATGCAGCCGCTGGTTTTGCGTAACAAACTTACAAAGCGTGTTCTATTATTGCGATAAAATCTGTGAGACACGTTTCGTACGGCAGAAGGAGAAGATAAGAAGATGCTGACACAATTTTCGAGAACCGAATTATTACTTGGAAAAGAAGCAATGGACAGGCTTGCGAATGCCAGAGTTGCGGTATTTGGAATCGGTGGCGTGGGCGGTTACGTCTGCGAGGCACTGGTGCGAAGCGGCGTAGGTGCATTTGATCTGATCGATGATGATAAAGTATGTCTGACGAACCTGAACCGTCAGATCATTGCGACAAGAAAGACTGTTGGAAAATATAAGACAAAAGTGATGCGTGACCGTATCCTGGAGATCAATCCGAATGCAAAAGTGACGATCCATGACTGCTTCTTCCTGCCGGAAAATGCAGATGATTTCGCATTTGAAGAGTATGATTATATCGTCGATGCTGTAGATACGGTAACGGCAAAGATCGCACTTGTGATGGCGGCAAAGGAGAAAAATGTGCCGATCATCAGCAGTATGGGGGCCGGAAATAAACTGGATGCCAGTATGTTCCGCGTGGCAGACATTTATAAGACGAAAGTATGCCCGCTTGCAAAAGTTATGCGCCGGGAACTGAAAAAACGTGGCGTAAAGAAGCTGAAAGTGGTATATTCAGAAGAGCAGCCAACCAGACCGAAAGAAGATATGGCGACCAGCTGCAGACACAACTGTATCTGCCCGCCGGGAGCAAAGCATAAGTGCACGGAGAGAAGAGATATTCCGGGAAGTGTGGCATTTGTACCTTCGGTGGCAGGACTTATTATTGCCGGTGAAGTGGTAAAAGACCTGGCTGCAGGAGAAACACAGAAATAGATTCGATAAGAAAGCAGAATTGGTGATACAAAGATGAGTATTTCAATAGCGGAATTAAAAAAATTAGAAAAAGACAGTTATGAGCTTCTGGATATCCGCAGTGAGGTAGAGATTTCCCACGGAGCAATTCCCGGAGCAATTGCGGTAAAGCCGGAAGAGATTGAAAAAAAATTAAAAAATAAAGAGCTGGATCCGGAGAAAAAGCAGGTTATCTGCTGTAGCAGAGGAAAAATCAGCGTAGAGATCGCAGAAGAGCTGGAAGAAGAAGGATATAACGCAGAGAGCCTGGAAGGCGGTTATGTAGCCTGGCTGATGGACGTTATGAAAGAGGAGATGGATAAGGATCAGAATAATGAGAAAGCAAAGGAAGTAGAGCAGAGCCTTCGCAAGAAATTCAAGAAAAAAATCTGGTCTAAATTTACAAAAGCGATCAACACGTATGAACTGGTAAAACCGGGAGATAAGATTGCAGTCTGTATTTCCGGTGGAAAAGATTCGATGCTGATGGCGAAATGCTTTCAGGAACTGAAAGTACACAACAAGTTTGATTTTGAAGTAAAGTTTCTTGTAATGGATCCGGGATACAGCCCGGAGAATCGCAAGGTTATTGAAGATAATGCGAAGAAACTGAATATTCCGATCACAATCTTTGAATCCGATATTTTTGAATCGGTATTTAATGTAGAGAAATCACCGTGCTATCTCTGTGCGAGAATGCGCAGAGGACATCTGTATCATTTCGCAAAAGATATGGGATGTAATAAGATCGCACTGGGACATCATTATGATGATGTGATCGAGACGATCCTGATGGGAATGCTTTACAGCGGACAGATCCAGACGATGATGCCAAAACTGCATAGTACAAATTTTGAGGGAATGGAGCTGATTCGTCCACTCTATCTTGTGCGTGAAGATGACATCAAGGCATGGAGAGATTATAACGATTTGCATTTTATTCAGTGTGCATGTAAATTTACAGACACTTGTACAACATGTAACAATGAAGAGAACCAGTCCAAGCGGATCGAGATCAAGAATCTCATCAGCGAATTGAAAAAGACGAACCGGTTCGTCGAGGGCAACATTTTCAAGAGCGTAGAAAATGTCAATTTAAATACCATTGTGGCATATAAGAAAGATGGAGTGAAACATAATTTCTTAGACACTTATGATGAAATATAAAAAACAGAGGGAACAGGAAAGTAAGTACGTGTTCCCTCTGTTTTTATAATGTGCAGTCTTTTTCAGTGAAAAAGAAAAGTTAAGAAGTTGTATCTCTGCGGATCAAAATCGGTGTAATCATTTTGTGGATGATATCAGACTGTGGTTTTGGCTTGCGTTTTTTTTGCTCGTTCATCTGTGATACAAGTAATTCCATTGCTTCATAAGCAATTTTATCAATCTGCTGACCTACAGTGCTGATAGGGATGATTGCTTCAGATGCAATTGGAGAATCATCAAATCCGACAATACGGTATTCGTCAGGGAAATGTCCATATTTGCGCATGAGTAAATTAAGAAAAATATTTGCATGTGTATCATTAGCCATAAAGATTCCTTTTCTTATATTTGGATATTTTCCCTCAATAGAAGAAAAAATATCAGCAATCCGCTGGGTGGTCTCGGCATAAGTATTTCCTAAATCAGAAAGAATGAGTTCATTCGGAATATTATATTGTTCGCATGTGTCACAGAACCCTTTGATTCGGCCATAGGAAGGGATCTGTGTGGGAACATGGGAATTAATGTGAATCAAAATCTCGCAATCGTTTTTGATAAGCAGACTGGTAGCCTGAACAGCACCCATATAGTTATCTGTGTTGATGCTGTTAACATATTGATCCTCACGTTCGATTGTAACAATTGGGATTTGATAGGAAGCCAGTTCCTTGGAAGGAATAGTATGGCTTAATACGATTAATCCCTCAATTTTATAAGCAAGTAATTCCTGGAGATATTTGCGCTCGGTTTCTTCGGATCCTTTTCCGGTTGAAAAGACAAGAAACTTGTATCCAAATTTTTCATAAGTAGATAAAATTTGATTTAACATTTCAGAGTAATAATGCAAAAATAAATTTGGAAGCATAATGCCGACAAATTCACTTTTCCCATTTGCAAGGACTTTTGCAAGTTTATTTTCCTGATAATCCAGATCGATAAGAGCCTGGGCAATGATTTCCTGATTTTTCAGAGTGAGTGAATCTGGATTATTAAAATATCGGGAGATCGTAGTTTTGGAAAAATTCGTATATCTTGCTATATCATCAAAAGTAATTTTTTTCTTTTTTTCACTCATATATAGACACCTTCCTTTATATGCAGGTAATATGATCAACAATTATCAAATCTTCACTTAGTATAGCAGAAGTCCGCATACAATACAATTGTAAAATAACCAGTTAAGTAACCGGTTACATAAATGCGTAGAACAGTATTGACAAACAGGTTTCCCGGATGTATTATTGGATTATAAAGTAACCGGTTACTTTACCGGTTACACAGTGGAGTATAGATTGAATGGAAAGCTGGAAAGGAGACAAAAAAGATATGAAAAAACGCATAATAGCTGCGTTGATGGCCGGAGTGCTGATGATCAGTCTGACCGGATGTCAGAAGAGTACACCGAAGCCAGGAAGTATTGCAGGGTACGATAAAGGAGAACAATACTTGTCCATATGGGTGCATTCTATCGAAGATACGGATGAGGGACGATGCTACAGAGAAGCAGTGAATGCATTTAATAAGGCATATGATGGAAAATATTTTGCGGATATTGAATTTATTCCGAGAAATGATAGCGGTGGTGGCTACTCAGATAAAATCAATGCATCGGTTATGTCTGGAGATCTTCCGGATGTACTTACTGTTGATGGGCCAAATATTGCGGCTTATGCAGAGAACGGAATTATTCAGCCATTGGCAAAAATGACAGAAAAAGAAAAAAGTGTTTATTTGAAATCGATCATTGAGCAGGGAACTTATAACAATAAGTTATATGCATTAGGTGCGATGGAGTCAAGTGTCGGGCTGTATTATAATAAAGAAATTTTAGACGAAGCGGGCATTCAGGTGCCGGATGCAGATCATCCATGGACGCAGTCACAGTTTTTGGAAGTTCTGAAAAAACTGAAACCGATTATGGATAAGAAAAATGGTTATGCATTAGACATGACATTTCCGGTGGGTGAGGCTACCATATATTATTATGCTCCGTTTTTCTGGTCAAACGGCGGAGATCTGACAGACAAAACAGGACTTACCGTAGATGGAATTTTTAATTCTAAACAGAATATAAAAACAGTTTCTTATTTTAAGACATTATTGAAACAGAAATATATGTCGAAAGTTCCGATAGACTCTTTGTTTGAGAGCGGAAGAGCAGCATTTAAAATCGATGGAGCATGGGAAGTAAATACATTGTATACCAGTTATCCGGATGTATCTTTTGGTGTGGCACCGTATGTTGTGGGAGATGAATGGAATGGAGAGCAATATGCACCTACCGGTTCATGGGCATTTGCAGCTTCTTCCAAAACAAAGCATATCAAAGGAGCAACAGAACTTGTAAAATGGATGAGCGGCGTAGAGAGTGGAAAACGTCTGTGGGAAAAATCAAAATCTTTCCCATCTACTTATGAAGCATACGAGTCCATCGATGTGTTTAAAAAAGATAAGAACTATAAAGAATTATATTATCAGTTAAGTAAATACGGTCATCCAAGACCGAAGACACCTGCTTATCCGCAGGTAAGTACATCATTTCAGCAAGTACTGGAAAATTCTGTTCTGAGCGGATACGATGCAAAAGAACAGTTGGATAAATCTGTAGAAAGGATTGACGCAAAGCTGAAGCGTTATAAAATAAAGTAATGAGAAAAAGAATGGAATCCATTATGGGAATGGCTTTTTTCGGGCCGGCATTGATACTGTTAACCTTATTTCTGTTTTTGCCAATGATTCTGACTTTGATATTCAGTTTTACTGATTTCCTGGCATTAAACCCTGGACTGACACATTTTGTAGGACTGGACAATTATTTCCAGATCCTGAAGGATGATGATTTCCGACAGGCATTTGGCAATACATTAAAATTTGTTATAATCATAGTCCCTTTGCAGAGCATTGGTGCATTGGTACTTGCGTTGCTGATCAATAAAGTAGCATATTGCAAAACTTACTTTAAAGTAGCATTTTTTATTCCGGTTGTAATGTCTCTTGCAGTAGTTTCTACACTCTGGGTACAGATTTACAGCCCGGAAGGAATTTTGAATTCGATTCTTGCACATGTAGGAATCCATGCTCAGCCATTTATCAACAGTGCCTCACAGGCACTTCCGTCTATTGCGATCATGAGTGCATGGCAGGGAATGGGTTATCAGATGCTGATCTTCCTTGGAGGTTTGCAGCAGATTAATCCGGCACTTTATGAGGCGGCAGAAATGGATCATGCAAGCAACTGGCAGAAATTTAAAGATATTACATTGCCGGAATTAAAACCACTGTGTATTTTTGTATTCATTACTGTAACAATCGGAGCATTCCGCATGTTAGTACAGCCAATGGTTATGACCGGAGGAGGTCCATCCCATTCTACGTACACAATGGTATACGATATATACGAGACAGGTACTGTGAACTGGGAGATTGGACTGGCTTCCACTATGGCAATTGTATTTGCATTCTTTGTCATGGTTCTTACTGTAATTCAGACAATTGTTACAAAAGATAAGGAGGGAACAAAGTATGTTAACAAAAAAGCAAAAGCATTTTAACATCATTCTTGCAGTCGTGATGATTGCGATGTCTTTGTTTTTCCTGTTCCCGGTTATATGGATGCTGGCCAATTCATTTAAGACAGATGCAGCTATCACGAGTGATATGAACTCTCTGGCAGCATTTGTGCCGCCGGCATTAAGCGGTAAATTTTTAGACAATTACATTACAATTCTGACCAATACGAATTTTATTCGCTATATGCTGAATACACTATTTTACGCAGCGGTGCTGATTCTTTTGGGAATTATTGTTAACGGTCTGGCAGGTTATGCACTGGCAAAGATCAATTTCCCATTTAAAGAGAGATGGCTTCTGATCATTATGCTTCTGATGATCGTGCCTATGGAAACAATTATTACAATTCATTTTTTATTTATCGCAAAATTAGGATTACTGAACAATGTGATTGGATATGTTCTTCCGATGATCGTCAATCCATTTAACATCTTCTTGTTCCGGCAGGTGTTTGTAAGTTTGCCGGATGATGTGTATGAGGCGGCACAGCTGGATTTCTGCAGTCCGGTAAAATACTTTTTTACAATGGTGTTGCCTATGTCAAAGAGTGTAGTGGCAACGGTTAGCGTATTTACATTTTTAAATGTATGGAATGATTACTTATGGCCGTCACTGGTATTTACTTCCAGTGATCTTCTGACAGCACAGATCGGCTTGAATGCGATCACTTCAAACGATAATACAACGATGGGACAGACATTAGCCGTTATTACGTTAGTTACAATTCCGGTAATTATTATTTATGCATTATTCTCAAAACAGATTGTAGAAGGTGTAGTATCTACCGGTTCGAAGGAGGGTTAAGCGATGAGCTTTATTGAATTAAAAAATGTATGTAAACAGTATGCAAATACGAATAAAAAAGCAGTTACGGATTTCAATTTGAAAATTAATGAAAATGAATTTATTGCATTTGTAGGACCATCCGGATGTGGAAAATCAACGACACTTCGTATGATTGCCGGATTTGAGGAAATTACAAGTGGTGAATTATATATTGACGGGAAAAAGATGAATGAGGTTGCGCCGAGAGACAGAGGAATCTCAATGGTATTTCAGAATTATGCATTGTATCCGCACATGACAGTGGAGAAAAACATAGGATATGGTTTGAAAAATATGAAGGTACCTGCAGAAGAGATCAAGAAGAAAGTAGACTGGGCAATTGATATTCTGGGTCTGGAAGAATACAGAAAGCGCAAACCGAAAAATCTTTCCGGTGGTCAGAGACAGAGAGTAGCACTTGGACGTGCGATCGTAAAAGATCAGAAAGTATTTCTGATGGATGAACCTCTTTCAAACCTGGATGCAAAACTGAGAGTCAGTATGCGAAATGAGATCAGCAAACTTCATCGAAATCTGGGAAGTACAACGATTTATGTAACACATGACCAGGTAGAAGCAATGACAATGGCTGACCGCATTGTCATCATGAAAGACGGAGTAGTACAGCAGGTTGGAGAACCGATGGAGCTTTATGAACATCCGGTAAATAAGTTTGTAGCCGGATTTATCGGCTCTCCACAGATGAATTTCTTTGAAGTAAAAGTGGAGGATAGACAGATTGTATTCTCTGACGGAAACCGTATGCAGATCCCAGAAGAAATGGCAAAAAAATTAAGCCCGTATAAAAAGAAAGTTATTCTCGGAATCCGTGGGGAAGATATCAAATTTGATCCACAGAATCTGGATGTATTCAAAGACAATAAAATGTGTGCAGTTGTGGATAACATAGAGATTATGGGAAATGAAAACAATCTGTATTTTAATTTTGGAGGCAATACAGCTATTGCAAGAGTATCCAAATACGAAGTGTGTCATGTCGGAGACAAAGTAGAATTTGTTTTTGTTCCCCACAGAATGCATTTCTTTGATTGTAAGACAGAAGAAGTAATTCCAGTATAGAAGGAGAAAGTATGAATAAATTAAGTAAAGCAAATGAATATGTGGCGAAAAATCACATAGCGAAGGAAGAATTACCGGTATTTCATGTAACTCCGCCATGCGGGTGGATGAATGACCCAAACGGATTTTCAGCTTTTCAGGGGAAAGCACATTTGTTCTACCAGTTTCATCCATATAGTGATGCGTGGGGACCGATGCATTGGGGACATTGTGAAACGGAAGATTTTATGAAATGGACAGAACTTCCGGTAGCGCTTGCACCGGATCAGAGTTATGATGCGGCAGGATGTTTTTCCGGCTCGGGAATTGAGACAGAGCAGGGACATTTACTCGTCTATACCGGAGTAATTGAAAAAGAAGAAAACGGTGAAAAGATATGCCGTCAGAATCAGTGCATTGCATTGGGAGATGGAAAAACTTATGTAAAAACAGAAGGAAATCCGGTAGTAACCGGAGAAATGCTGCCGCAAACTTTCAGCAGAGAGCATTTCAGAGATCCAAAAATCGGCAAACAGGAAGACGGATATTACATGGTAGTCGGAAATAAGACGGAAGATGGAGTTCCACAGGTTGTAATGTTTTCTTCTGAAGATTTAAAAGAGTGGAAATATGTTTCCGTATTGGCCAGTGATGAAGAAGGAAAATATGGTTCCATGTGGGAGTGTCCGGATTTCTTCTTATTGGATGGAGAATATGTGCTGATTACTTCACCACAGGATATTTCCGCCGGCCCAGAATTACATAACGGAAATAATTCCGTTTATTACCTTGGAAAATATGAAAAGAAGACACACAAATTTCATTATGAACAGGTGTATTCTCTGGATGATGGACTGGATTTTTATGCACCGCAGACGATGCAAACTCCGGACGGAAGAAGAATCATGATCGGCTGGATGAAATCCTGGGATTCTGATGTACGCCCTGCAGGACAGAAATGGAATGGCATGATGACTTTGCCGCGAGAACTGCGTATGGAGCAGGGAAGACTGATGCAATGTCCGGTACGTGAAATCGAAAAATATTATAAAAATTCAGTTTCTTACGAAAGAGAGAATATTCAGGGAATCCGTAAATTGGAAAATATTTCAGGACGTGTGCTGGATATGACTGTTGAAATTACAGATGGAGATTATCGTGAATTTACCGTTGATTTTGCACAGGATGCACAGCATAAAGTAAGCTTTAGTTACTATAAGAATAAGAAAATGTTTGAAATCGACCGTACATATTCCGGCATGGTACGTGATGTATTGTCAAATAGAAAAGTCAGAGTTAAGTCTTCAGATGCAAAAATGAAGATGCGATTTATTCTGGATAAATATTCTGCTGAAATTTTTATTAATGATGGAGCGCAGGTATTTAGTACAACCTTTTATACACCAATGAATGCAGATGGAATCCAGTTTGTATGTGATGGCTCTGCGGTGGTTAATATTCATAAACACGATATTGAAGTGAAATAACTAGGAGAACACCATGAAAAAGTTTGATGTGACTGCTTTAGGAGAATTGTTAGTAGATTTTACAGAAAATGGAATAAGTGCGCAGGGAAATACACTTCTGGAGGCAAATCCGGGAGGGGCACCCTGCAATGTATTGGCTATGCTTAAGAATCTCGGGAAAAAGACAGCATTTATTGGAAAAATCGGGAACGATGCATTAGGTAAAATGTTGAAAAAGACAGTAGAGGATCAGGGAATTTGCATAGACAATCTCGTAGAAGATGAAGAAATACACACAACACTTGCCTTTGTCCATTCAGATAAAGACGGAGACAGAAGTTTTTCTTTTTACCGTAATCCGGGGGCAGATCTTATGCTGCAGTGGGAGGAAATAAATGTCGATTTTCTGGTAAATACAAAGATTTTTCATTTTGGCACCCTGTCTATGACGGAAGAAGAGATAAAAAATGTGACAAAAAAAGCAGTTCAGAAAGCAAAAGAAAACGGTGTGTTGATTTCTTTTGATCCGAATTTCAGGCCACCGTTATGGAAAGATATGGAAGATGCCAGACAACAGATGTGGTACGGTATTGGGCAGTGTGATATTTTGAAGATATCAGATGATGAGATTCTCTTTCTGACAGGGACGAAAGACATTGATGAAGGAATTGCCAGAATTAGAGAGAAAAGTCATGCAAAACTAATTTGTGCAACAATGGGTAAAAATGGAAGTAAGGTATATTACAAAGGAAAAACTGTCTTTGGAAGACCATTTTTGCGGAAAGATACGATAGAGACAACAGGTGCCGGAGATACTTTTATGGCATGCGTATTAAATACCGTGCTGGAAAAAGGACTGGAGCAGTTGACACAGGAGTCTCTGACAGAAATGCTGTTATTTGCAAATGCAGCATCTTCCATTATTACTACACGTAAAGGTGCATTAAAAGTAATGCCACAGAGACAGGAGATTCTGGACTGTCTCATTTCCTAAATCATAGGAAATACGATTTCATTTCAGATAGAAATATGCTATCCTTACAACAATCGGAGGCTGCATCAGTCAGCCTCCGTTTATCAAAAGCTTTTATTCAAAGCACGCTTTCAAAATGAAAACTTTGTTTTACCAACTTTACACTATTGCAAAAAAACACTACAATGTTATATAGAAATAATGTGAGGTATAACTATGAACTATGGAACGATAAAAGAATATGATATTGCAGACGGACCGGGTGTGCGTGTCAGCCTGTTCGTGTCCGGTTGCCGGCATCACTGCAAGGGATGCTTTAATGAAGAAACCTGGAATTTTAATTATGGAGAGCCTTTTACCGATGAAGTAAAAGACCGGATTTTAAAACTTCTGGAGCCGGTATATATTCAGGGATTTTCCCTGCTGGGTGGAGAGCCTTTTGAGCCGGAGAATCAGGTTGTGCTTGTGAATCTTCTAAGAGAGATCAAGGAGACGTATCCGAAGAAAGATATCTGGTGCTACAGCGGCTATCTCTTTGATGTGGATCTTGCAGAGGGAGGCAGAGTGTATACAGAGGTGACAGATGAGATGCTGTCTTATATTGATGTGCTTGTAGATGGTGAATTTGTAGAAGAATTAAAAGATATTACGCTGAAATTTCGCGGCAGTAGCAACCAGAGGATTCTGGAACTTGCAAAACTGCGGTAAATGTAAATAAGGAAGGGGACTTAATTATGAATTCAGCTTATGAGAAATTGACGGATTGTTATGAATCAGTAAAGGGGGAACTTCCGTTCAAACCAAAAGTAGCGCTGGTACTTGGTTCAGGACTCGGTGACTATGTGAAGAAGATGAAGGTGGAGAAAATTATTTCTTACCATGATATTGATGGTTTCCCGGTATCTACAGTTCAGGGACACAAAGGTCAGTTTGTATTTGGATATGTAGGGAACGTACCGATCGTAGCGATGCAGGGACGGGTTCACTACTATGAAGGCTATTCTATGACAGATGTTGTACTCCCAATCCGCCTGATGCGTCTGATGGGGGCAGAAGTGCTGTTTCTTACGAATGCTTCCGGCGGTGTAAACTACGATTATGAGCCGGGAGATTTTATGCTGATCCAGGATCAAATCGCAAGTTTTGTTCCGTCACCATTAATTGGAACGAATATAGATGAACTGGGAACGAGATTTCCGGATATGTCAGAAATCTATGATGAAGATCTATGCAAATTGATTCGCTATACAGCAAGTGATCTTCAGCTTACTCTGCGCGAAGGTACTTATCTGCAGCTTACCGGACCACAGTATGAATCACCGGCTGAGATTCGGATGTACCGGCTGTTAGGTGCAGATGCAATCGGAATGAGTACGGCATGTGAAGCGATTGCAGCAAACCATATGGGTATGAAGATCTGTGGAATTTCCTGTATCTCTAATATGGCATGTGGCATGACAGATGAACCACTCAGTCATACGGAAGTTCAGGAGACAGCAGACCGTGTGGCACCATTATTCAGAAGTCTTGTATCCGAATCGATTATCCGGATTTCAGATTTTCTGGAGCAGAAGGAGGCAGAAGCTCAGGAGAAAGAAGAAAAGTAAGAAAATACAGGAGAATCTATGAAAATAAGAATATATAATGCCAGGATTTTACCAATGACAGAAGAAAAGGCAGGACATTTTCAGATTGTGGAAGGGGAAATCCAGATTATAGAAGATAAGATTGCTTATGTCGGACCTTCGGAAATTGCACCATCCGGCTGTGGCAGTACCGGAAAAGAACAGTCTGCATCAGGTGCTGATGATAAATGGGATCGAGAGATTGATGCCCAAGGCAATCTGATCCTTCCGGGATTTAAGAATGCACATACACATTCGGGTATGACATTCTTGCGTTCGTACGCGGATGATCTGCCGCTTCTGGACTGGCTGAACAAACAGGTATTCCCAATGGAGGCAAAGCTTACACCGGAAGATGTATATTTGTTTTCAAAACTGGCAGTTTTAGAATATCTGACAAGTGGGATTACGGCGAATTTTGATATGTATCTGACACCGGATACGATGGCACAGGCATCAAAGGATCTTGGATTCCGCACGGTTATCTGTGGTGCAGTAAATGATTTCGTACAGTCCGTGCCCGAGATGGAAAAATGGTACAAAACATACAATCAGTTTGATCCGCTGATCTCGTATCAGCTTGGATTCCATGCAGAATATACGACATCAAAGCCGGTTTTGGAGGACATAGCAGCGCTTGCAAAGGATTTAAAAGCACCTGTTTATATGCATAATTCAGAAAGTTGTTCCGAAACGGAACAATGTATTGACAGAACTGGAATGACACCGACAGCGTATCTGGACAGTCTTGGAATGTTCGCACATGGCGGCGGTGGCTTTCACTGTATCCACATGACAGAAGAAGATCTGGAGATTTTTAAAGAACGCGGATTATACGTTGTGACAAATCCAGCATCTAATATGAAGCTGGCAAGCGGGATACCTCCACTTACGAAGATGCTTCAAATGGGAATCCCGGTTGCGATCGGAACGGACGGACCGGCAAGCAACAATTGTCTGGACATGTTCCGGGAGATGTTTCTTGTGACAGGGCTTGCAAAGCTTAAAGAGAAAGATGCGGCAGTTGTTGATGCAAAGGAAGTGTTATATATGGCAGCCGTGCAGGGCGCACGGGCGATAGGGCTTGCGGACTGTGACAGCCTGGCGCCGGGTAAACAGGCAGATCTTATTATGATCGACCTGCATCAGCCGAATATGCAGCCGCTCAATAATCTTACAAAGAATATTGTATACAGCGGAAGTAAGCAGAATGTAGTGATGACGATGATCGCCGGAAAGATTCTCTATGAAAAAGGAGAATTTTATGTTCCGGAAGATGTGGAACGGCTGTATGCGGATGTGAACTGCCGGGTAGAAGAATTGAAGAGATAACAATATAAGACAGAACGAAAACCATAATTTGAACATAGAAAAGAACTGGAGAATTACATGCAAAATATATTATTTGATCTGGATGGAACTTTATTACCGATGAATCAGGAGAAGTTTGTTACTTTTTATCTGCCGCTTCTTGCAGAAAAGATGAAGAAATATGACATAAGTACAAATGACCTGATCTCTGCAGTGTGGAAAGGGTTCTATGCAATGGTGGCAAATGACGGACACCAGACAAATGAAGATGCATTCTGGGAAGCATTTGATGCAGTAACCGGATGGGAGAGAACAGTAGTAGAGCCGGATGTAACCGATTTTTACCAGAATGAATTTAATCAGGCAGTTGTTTCGACAGATCCGACCGGAATGGCAGCAGAGATCATCCATACATTAAAAGAACAGGGGAAAAAGATCTATCTGGCAACGAATCCGGTATTTCCGGAATGTGCGACTATGAACCGTATCAAATGGGCAGGGTTGGATGCGTCGGATTTTGAAGCTGTCACAACTTATGAGAACAGTCATTACTGCAAGCCGAATGTGAAGTATTTTGAAGAAGTATTAAGGGATAATCATTTAAATCCGAAAGAATGTCTGATGGTTGGTAATGATGTAAAAGAAGATCTGGCAGCAGGACAATTGGGGATAAAGACATGGCTTGTAACAGATTGTCTGGAACATGGAGAGGGACTGGATCTTACGAAAGATGTCAAAGCGAATTATCAGAGCACTTTGGAAGAACTTCTGGAGACGTGTCGCAGAGGTGAGCTTTAGAACCATTCAGCCTTTCAGTTGAAAGGAGATAAAAGATGAAGCACGGAAAAAAACACGGACAGAGAAGCTTCAGCAGAGGCTTCTGGCAGACGGGCTGTACAGAGATATTTGAATGTATTTCTTATTATATGGGCAAATCTCTGATCCTGATTTTTACAACTGCATCTGTAGCGCAGGGTGGACTGGGCTTGACTGCGGCGCAGGGGGCGGCATTACAATCATTGTTTATTGCTTTTGCATTTTTCGGGCCTCTGGTCGGCGGAGCGATAACAGACCGCTGGCTGGGTGCGAGATATGCGACACCAATTGGTATGGTGCTGGTCGGAATCGGATACTGGTGCGGCTCTATGGCAAGATCTGTGACGCTTGTATATGTCATGATATTTTTCGTGTGTGCCGGGCGGAGCCTGTTTCAAGTCAGTGCGATGCTGGGGCGGATCGTGGTTGACAAAGACCGGATGGATGCGGCATATTCAATCCGCTATACATTAATGAATGTAGGCGGTTTTCTGGGAACATTTTCTCTTGGAATCTTATATAAAGATGTATTTGCAGTGAACGGCGTCTTTGGGTTTTCAGCATGTTTCCGTGTGGCAGCATGTGCCATGTTCCTTGGAACAATCTGGTTTATCAGTGGATGGAGAAAGATCGGTGAGGTTGGGAAACGACCGTTCAAGACAGAGAAAACAGCAGAAGAAAAGAACTGGGAAAAGGAAAAACTTCCGGTTACGGCAATCGAAAAGAAACGGATTGGCGCAATCTTTCTTGTGTCCGGATTTTCTGTTATTTTCTGGATGCTGTGGGATCTTGCATATCTGCCGGCATACTATTACTGGACAAAATATATGGATTGGACGATAGCAGGATATGAGATACCGGTGAGCTGGTTTGATTCCAGTAATTCGCTGTTCTGTGTCATATTAGGACCTGTAATGGCAGGAGTATGGCTTAGACTTTCCAGAAGGCCGGAAGGGGATATGAGCCTGTTCCGGAAGACAGGGATCGCATTGTTTCTTCTTGGGCTGGCATATCTGTATTATGCAGTTCTCGATATTGTCCGGGGAAATGGAAAACCATCTGCTGTATGGCTGATATTTTTCACATTTACGCTGACACTGGGGGAAATGTTTTTTGCGCCGCTCGGACATGCATTTATCAGTAAATATGCACCGAGCAGGTATCTGTCAACAATGATGGCGGTGTGGGGACTGGCAATTTTCCTTGCATCATTATGTTATGGAAAAGTTTACGGACGTTTGTTTGAAAGCGGACTGCCTTTCACAAAGGTCTGCGTGGGGATTACCGTGACGGCAGTGGCAGCGGGGTTAATACTTTTTATGTTGGACAAACGGCTGTCCGGTCTGGTTAAAGAATAAATATTATAATAATCTGAAATTTGATATGAGAGAGGAACAAAAAATGAGCAGTATGTGGAAATATAAATATTTTATAGATGTAGTAGAAAATAAAAGCTTTACAAAAGCGGGGACGATTAATTATGTATCGCAGACTGCGATTAGTCAGAATATTTCATCACTGGAGAAGAGCATCGGGGGAAAGCTTTTAAACCGTGGAAACGGAGAAATCATACTGACCGAGATTGGGGAAGTTGTGTACAAGCGCGCAAAAGAGATTCTGTCTCTGGAACAGCAGATGATCCGGGAAGTGGAGCATGTTAAAAATAAAGGATTGCTTCTGGTTGGAATAGACAGTGCAATCAATAAGCGTATGTGGATGATGGTAGAGAATGTCTATGAGACTTATTTTTCAGATTGTCCGATTGTTTTTACGAAAGTAGATTGCGCGATGGGAGCCTTGATGCTGGAGAGCAGGGATCTGGATGTATTTGTTGGATATCCGACAGAAGTTCTCAGGCGGATTCCGGCAATTGAGAAAAAAGAATTGTGCCATCAGTCGGTAGGTATATACGTTGGGAAGCAGACGACCATTCCTTATGGCGAGATTTCTCTGGATGAATTAAAAAATCATCTTTACTATCGCGCAAACCAGTACGGCGTCAGCTTACAGGAAGAAGCAGAAGAATATCTGAAGGGATCCTGTCCGATCATAGAGACTGGTAATGTGGAGACGATGAAACTGAAAGTCGAATTTAATGATGGCTTTGCTTTTGTAGACAGAGATTATTTTTATCGGAATGACGGTGAGATCAGGAATTTAAAAAATTATGAAAAAGAATGTGTGTTAAAGATGTATTATAAAGCGGACTGTAATAAAAGGACAGCATTTGAATTTATGGAAAAATTGAGAGAAGAATTAAAATAACCTTACCTTATTATGAGATAAGTTTTTGACGTTGGTATTTGTCCTCCCGAAACAGTAGAATAGTCTTATAAGATTGATACTTCAAGGAGGACAAACGAACATGGAGCGTAAAAACATGTGGGAAGGATATTCGGAGGCAGAACTGAAAGAATTAGAAGCGGTGAATGCCCGTTACAGAGAATGTCTGGACGTTGCCAAGACAGAGAGAGAATGTGTAAAACTTACTCGCAGACTGGCAGAAGAACAGGGCTATCAGAACCTGAAAACATTTATCGAAAATGGCACATCTTTAAAAGCCGGAGACAAAGTGTATGCAGAATGTATGGGGAAAACAATTGTCTTATTCCAGATCGGTAAAGAACCGATGGAAAAGGGAATGAACATTCTGGGTGCACATGTGGATTCTCCGCGTCTGGATGTAAAACAGAATCCATTATATGAGGATTCTCAGTTAGCATATCTGGATACGCATTATTATGGCGGTATCAAAAAATACCAGTGGGTAACAATTCCGCTGGCTCTGCATGGTGTATTTGCAAAGAAAGACGGAACAGTACAGGAAGTTTCAATTGGGGAAAAGAAAGAAGATCCTGTATTCGTTATTTCTGATCTGTTGATTCATATTTCACAGGAACAGTTAGAGAAAAAAGCATCTGTTGTGATCGAAGGCGAAGGTCTTGATCTGCTGATCGGTTCTAAACCGGTACTTGGGGACAGCAGGGAAGAGAAAGAAGCCAAAGCGTCCGTTAAGAATATGGTGCTTGATTATCTGAAAAAAGAATACGGTGTGGATGAAGAGGATTTCCTTTCTGCCGAACTGGAAGTCGTACCGGCAGGAGAATCCAGAGAGTGCGGTCTGGACCGTAGCATGATCTTAGGATACGGACAGGACGACAGAGTCTGCGCATTCCCGTCTCTTTTTGCAATGTTTGAGACGGAGGAGCCGGAGAAGACAACCTGCTGTATTTTAGTAGATAAGGAAGAAATCGGAAGTGTGGGGGCTACCGGTATGCATTCCAGATTCTTTGAAGATACAGTTGCCGAGGTGGTTGCCCTGACAGGAGGAAATGCACTCCATGTAAGACGTGCACTTGGTAACTCTGCAATGCTGTCATCTGATGTAAGTGCAGCATTTGATCCATTGTATGCAGATGCATTTGAAAAGAAAAATTCTGCTTATTTCGGAAAGGGAATTGTATTGAACAAGTATACCGGAAGCCGCGGAAAGAACAATGCCAGTGACGCAAGTGCAGAATATCTGGCACAGGTTCGTCATGTGTTTGATGAAAACGGAGTCGGATTCCAGACTGCAGAGATGGGACGTATCGATCTTGGCGGCGGTGGAACCATCGCATATATTATGGCAAACTATGGTATGCGTGTGCTTGACAGCGGTGTGGCAGTAATGTCTATGCATGCACCTTGGGAACTGACAAGCAAAGCTGATATTTATGAGTCTTACAAGGCTTATAGAGCATTCTTAAAAGATATGAGATAAGGATGTATTTAAGAGGTATTCTTCGTTGTTTTGTATGGCAGAGAAACTGAAAAGGGCTGGTTTTTTCCAATGCCATGATCCCTCCAGATGATTTCCCTTTTCAGTTTCAAAATCTGCAAAACGGAAAGTTTATAGACATATTAACGAAAATAATTGGAATAGATGATAAAAAGTTGTGCGATATTCCTATTAAAAATTAGATTGTAATAAAATCTTAACATTTTTCTGTCAGAATCATAAAAAAATCATGAAAAATGACGAATGTTCACTAAAAAAATAAATAAAAAAATCGAATTTAAAAGCAGTCTCTTATTGAGGCTGCTTTTATTGACAAATGGGAAAAATAGAACTAATATAATCAAAAAATTCAGGAAGGAAGGGGATCATACGGAAGATTTAACAAAGGCTCTCATAGAGGAATTGAACTGCAAAACAGTATTTACAATTCCGGTCTTTGGTGGGATCGCAGTAGACGAAGGCGTTGTCGTAACATGGATCATCATGACGATACTGGCATTACTTTCGATTCTTTTTGTGCGAAACCTCAAAGTGGAGAATCCGGGAAAAGTTCAGCTTGCTTTAGAATCTGTGATCGAATGGGGCGAGAACTTTTTCAAAGACATCATAGGGGAAGAAAACAAACGTTACATACCCTGGTTAATGACAGTTGCACTGTATCTTGCATGTGCGAATCTGATTGGACTTTTTGGATTTAAACCACCGACAAAAGATTTGAACATTACAGCGGGACTTGCAATTATGAGTATGCTGCTGATTGAATACAGTGGAATCCATAAAAACGGTGTAAAGCACTGGTGTGGACATTTCGCCAAACCGGTACCGCTTGTAGCACCAATCATGATATTGGAAATATTTATCCGTCCACTGTCATTATGTATGCGACTGTTTGGTAATATGCTTGGCGGATTTGTAGTTATGGAATTAGTTGAACAGGTAGTACCACTTTTTGTTCCGATACCGCTTAGTTTTTACTTTGATATCTTTGACGGATTATTACAGGCATATGTGTTTGTATTTTTAACAGGATTATTTATGAATGAAGAAATGGAATAAAGAAAAGGAGATTTAAGATTATGACAGGAACAATTATTGCAATTGGAGCAGCAGTAGCAGTATTAACAGGTGTTGGAGCCGGTGTAGGTATCGGTATTGCAACAGGTAAAGCAGTAGATGCAGTAGCAAGACAGCCGGAAGCAGAGGGCAAGATCAGTAAGAACCTGATTCTTGGTTGTGCACTTGCAGAGGCAACCGCTATTTATGGTTTCATCATTGGACTTCTGATTATCTTCTTCTTGAAATAAGGCGTATAAAAGAACGAAAGAAAGGCAGGTAATAAGAAGTGCTGAGATTAGATTTTAATCTGGTTCTTACCATGATCAACCTCGTGGTTCTCTACCTCATCCTGCGTAAGTTTTTATTTCGCCCACTGATGAACATTATGGAACAGAGAAGAACGATGATCGCAGACGGACTTCAGCATGCAGAAGATACAAAGAAAGAAGCTTACGCATTGAAAAGTCAGTATGAGTCAGCTCTTGGCGGGGCAAAAGAAGAATCAACCCGGATCATCGGTCAGGCAAAGAAAGATGCAAAAGCAGAATACGACCGTATTCTGGATGAGGCAGATCAGGCAGCAGGCAAACTCATGAAGGATGCCAGAGAGACGATTGATCTGGAGAAAGAAAAGACACTGAGAGACATGCAGTCAGAAGTTGCCGCTCTTGCAGTAAGTGCTGCAAAAAAAATGGTAAAACAGCAATATGGGGCGGATGCAGATCAGGCGGCATATGACCAATTTCTGAAAGAAGCAGGTGACGCCCATGACGACAAATAAAAAAGAAAATGCCGGATTCTACTCCATGCCGGCAATCCGTTATGCACATGTACTTTCAGAACTTGGGATTTCCGGGGCAGCAGTTGAAGAGACAGAAGAAATTCTGGAGCAGACAAAAGAGTTGAAGGAAATCCTGGAACATCCGGTTATTACTAAAGAAAATAAACATGATATCATCGACCGGATATTTCCGGAAGAAATGAAGAATTTTCTGAAGGTTGTCGTAGATAACGGAAAAGTAGATATCGTCATGGAGATCTTCGGCGCATACGAAGAGCTGGAGAAAAAAAGAGCAAAGATCGCGACAGCAAAATTACGATATGTAACGCTTCCGTCCGAAGAACAGAAGAAAAAGATGGAAACATTTATATGTAAAACATTTGCGGCAGATGGCGTGAGCTGGGAAATGAAAGAAGATCCGGAACTGCTTGGCGGCTTCATACTCCTTGTTGATGGAAAGGAATATGATTACAGCATGGCAGGACGTCTGAACCGCTTAGAGCAGACATTAATGCGGAGGTGAAAATAGTGAGTACAATAAGCTCAGATGAGATTATCTCGATCCTGAAAGAAGAGATTGAGAATTATGATGAAATATGCAAAGACCAGGAAGTCGGCACAGTCATCTCTGTCGGCGACGGTATCGCCTCCATTTATGGAATTGACCATGCAATGTATGGCGAGATCGTAACTCTGGAAAATGGATTAAAAGGAATGGTGCAGGACATCAAACAGAATGAAATCAGCTGTATCCTGTTCGGTGATGATGCTGAAGTAAAACAGGGAACAAAAGTTGTCCGTACCGGTAAAAAGGCAGGTATTCCGGTAGGAGAAGCATACATTGGACGTATTGTAGATCCGCTGGGAGCGCCGATAGATGGAAAAGGTGAGATCGAGGCAACCGAGTACCGCCCGATCGAGCAGGAAGCGCCGGGAATCGTAGACCGTAAATCGGTAAGCGTACCGCTGGAAACAGGAATCTTATCGATTGACTCCATGTTCCCAATCGGACGTGGACAGCGTGAACTTATCATCGGTGACAGACAGACCGGTAAGACTTCGATTGCAATGGATGCGATCCTGAACCAGAAAGGAAAAGACTGTATCTGTATTTATGTAGCGATCGGTCAGAAAGCATCAACGGTAGCACAGCTTGTAAATACATTAAAGAAACACGATGCACTGGATTACACGACCGTATTTTGTTCGACAGCAAGTGAGTGTGCACCGATGCAGTATATCGTTCCATATTCCGCAACTGCACTTGCAGAGTATTTCATGTATAAAGGAAAAGACGTATTGATCGTTTATGATGATCTGTCCAAACATGCAGTAGCGTACCGTGCGATCTCACTGCTTCTTGGAAGATCTCCGGGACGTGAGGCTTATCCGGGAGATGTCTTCTATCTACATTCCAGACTTCTGGAGCGAAGCAGCAGACTGAGTGAGGAAGCCGGTGGCGGCTCGATCACGGCACTGCCGATCATCGAGACGCAGGCAGGAGATGTATCTGCATATATTCCGACCAACGTTATTTCTATTACAGACGGACAGATTTTCCTGGAGAGTGCGCTCTTTAATGCAGGTATGCGTCCGGCGGTCAATGTTGGACTTTCCGTATCCCGTGTAGGTGGTGCGGCGCAGACAAAAGCGATGAAGAAGGCAAGTGGAAGTATCCGTATCGATCTTGCGCAGGCAAGAGAAATGGAGTCCTTTACACAGTTCAGTTCAGATCTGGATGATGCGACAAAAGCACAGCTGAAATACGGAAGTACACTGACAGAGCTTCTGAAACAGCCACTGGGACGTCCGTTGAAACTGCATGAACAGGTAATTACGTTATGCGTGGCAACGCACCATCTGATGATGGATGTGGAAGATGCGAAAGTCAAAGAGTTCCAGATGGATATGCTGGCATATTTTGACCAAGAACATCCGGAGATCGGACAGGCAATCGAAGAGAAGAAAGTACTGGATGACGAACTGACAGAACAGATTATTGAGGTAGCTAAAAAGTTCAAAGAAAATAGATAAGCAGGTGAAAATATGTCGAATGCAAAAGAAATCAAAGAACGAATGGGCAGCATTCAGGAGACAAAAAAGATCACCAATGCCATGTATCTGATCTCTTCTTCCAAGATGAAACAGGCAAAGAAAAAACTGTCAGATACGGAACCATTTTTCTATAGGATGCAGGCAGAGATTGCCCGAATCTTAAGACACGTTCCGGATATGCACAGCCAGTTTTTTGATCAGAGGGAAGAGAAGAAACCGGAAGACAGGAAAATCGGCTACATTGTAGTCACCGCAGATAAAGGGCTTGCCGGAGCTTATAACCATAATGTACTTCGCATGGTGGAAGAGAAAATAAAAGGACCGGGACAGCATAAGTTATTTGTATTAGGTGAACTGGGACGGCAGTATTTTGCAAAGCGTACAGATGTGGAGCTGGATATGAGTTTCCGGTATACCGTACAGAATCCGACGCTGTACCGTTCCAGAACGATCACCAGTGAGATGATCGGACAGTTCCGGAGCGGAGAGCTGGACGAAGTTTATGTGATTTATACCCGCATGGTAAATGCAATGCAGGTAGAAACAGATACAGTAAAACTTCTGCCGCTTCACAAGGCAGATTTCCTTCCGAAGGAAACATTGAACGCACTTGCAGATGTCTATCAGGAAGGTATGGTGTTCTATCCATCCACACACAGTGTGATGGCAAATATTGTGCCGAATTATATTAATGGTATGATCTATGGCTGTCTGGTTGAATCTTACTGCAGTGAGCAGAATTCCAGAATGCAGGCGATGCAGAATGCGACAGACAGTGCCACAAAGATGCTGGATGAGTTAAATATAACTTATAACCGTGTGCGCCAGGCCGATATCACACAGGAACTGACTGAGGTTATCGGCGGAGCGAATGCACAGAAAAGGAAGTGATAAGCGCTATGACAAAAGGAAAAATCGTACAGGTTATGGGACCTGTCGTAGACGTAGAATTTAAAAGCAAAGAAGAACTTCCATATATCAAAGATGCGCTGGAGGTTGACAATGGCGGAAAACGCTGTGTCATGGAAGTAGCGCAGCACATCGGAAATAATATTGCACGTTGTATCATGCTGGCTTCCAGTGACGGACTGTGCAAAGATATGGAAGTAACCGCTACCGGAGCAGGTATTAAAGTGCCGGTAGGAGAACAGACTCTGGGACGTCTGTTTAATGTATTAGGTGAGACAATTGATAATGGAGAACCGATCGCCAAAGATAAAGAGCATTGGGTAATCCACAGAAAAGCTCCTTCTTTCGAGGAGCAGAGTCCGGCAGTAGAAGTATTGGAGACAGGAATCAAAGTCATCGACCTTCTGACGCCATATGCCAAAGGTGGTAAGATCGGTCTGTTTGGTGGTGCCGGAGTTGGTAAAACCGTGCTGATCCAGGAGTTGATTCACAATATTGCAACCGAACATGGTGGATATTCTATTTTCACAGGAGTCGGAGAGCGTTCACGTGAAGGTAATGACCTCTGGACAGAGATGAGTGCATCGGGAGTTCTGGACAAAACCGCTTTGGTATTCGGTCAGATGAACGAGCCACCTGGAGCACGTATGCGTGTTGCTGAGACGGGACTTACGATGGCAGAATATTTCCGTGACCAGGAACATCAGAACGTATTGTTATTCATTGATAATATTTTCCGTTTCGTACAGGCAGGTTCCGAGGTGTCCGCACTTCTCGGACGTATGCCGTCAGCCGTAGGTTATCAGCCGACGCTGGCAAATGAAATGGGAGCACTGCAGGAGCGTATTGCTTCTACGAAGAACGGATCTGTCACATCTGTACAGGCAGTTTATGTGCCGGCCGATGACCTGACAGACCCGGCACCGGCAACAACATTCTCCCATCTGGATGCGACAACCGTATTATCCAGAAAGATCGTGGAGCAGGGTATTTATCCGGCGGTAGATCCGCTGGATTCTACATCCAGAATCCTGGAGCCGGACGTAGTTGGAGAAGAACATTATCAGGTTGCACGTAAAGTACAGGAAATCCTGCAGAAATATAAAGAATTGCAGGATATCATCGCAATCCTTGGAATGGAAGAACTTTCCGAGGAAGACAAGATGACAGTAAACCGTGCGCGTAAAGTGCAGAAATTCCTGTCACAGCCATTCTCAGTAGCAGAAACATTTACCGGAATCCCTGGAAAATATGTACCGTTAAAAGAGACGATCCGTGGATTCAAAGCAATCATTGACGGTGAGATGGATGAATATCCGGAAAATGCATTCTTTAATGTCGGAACAATCGATGAAGTCATCGAGAAAGCCAAAGCAGAAGAAGCTGCAATGGAAGCTTAGTACCAGTGAAGGAGTGAAATTATGGATACATTTCAGTTGAAAGTCATATCCAGCGACAGAGTGTTCTACGAAGGACGCTGTAAACAGCTTATCATTCCGGCACCGGACGGACAGAAAGGCATCCTGCCGCATCATGAAAATATGATCATTGCAGTGGAAATCGGTGAACTGCATCTGCAGGATGAAGAAGGAAACTGGATCACCGCTTCGGTTTCTAAAGGTTTTGCAGAGATCATGAACAACCGTGTTTCCGTACTGGTAAATACAGCGGAGAGCCCGGAAGAGATTGATGTCAGACGTGCGACAGAAGCCAAAGAGCGTGCCCAGGAGCAGCTCCGGCAGAAGCAGAGTATTCAGGAATACCAGCTGTCGCAGGCATCGCTTGCAAGAGCTATGGCAAGACTTCGTGCATCGAAGGAAAAAGACTGGCGGATTTAATAAAAGGGGACGGGGCTTTTCTGGAAAAGCCCCGTCCCCTTTTAAGTCGTTATGAGATTACAGAGAGTAAGCCAGTTATTTCACCGTCGCATTTTTCGAAAGCCCTTTTTTCAGGAAGATTTTCTTATAAGATTTTACTTTCCCTTTCGGCACAGTGATGATCGCTTTTGCATGTGTTTTCGTAAATGCCTGGCTGCCGACGCGGGCAGTTGTAAGCTGCGAGGTTTTGATGGTGACAACCTTTAAATTCTTGCAGCCATAGAATGCTTTCTTGCCGATGTTTGTTACGGTTGACGGGATAACGATTTTCTTAACTTTCGTGTTACCTTTAAAAGCATTGCTCGCAATCTTAGTTACACGGTAAGTTTTGCCGTCACGCTTGACATACGTCGGTATTGTAACCGTGCCGGATGCTTTCTTTGAAGGTTTGTATGTTGTGTTACCACTGATCTTCGGAGCGGTATTGCCGGCAATGCTGATGCGGAGCGTTGGGCGGTCCACGGAGTTATTTGTAGAATATTTCTCTATATAATCTGCAGTGCTGTAAGTGTTATCATTGATAAAATATGTCAGATACAGCATCCCTTTTTTCTTACCGGTCAGCACTTGCTTTCCGGCATTTCCGGAAAGCGTGGCAGTGCTGCTCTTTACCGGAGTTCCTTTGGCATTTGTAATCTTCCAGATTCCTTTTTTGGCGTTAAAACCGTAATAGTCTGCACCTTTTGTGTTGGTTGCTACCAGTTTAATCTTTGATAAAGAATAGTTCTGCTTTATATTGACTGATTTTGGCGCACCGCTTTTCACACTGATATCACTAAGCGGAAGTGTCGGGATAAGATCATCTACTTTGCTGGAAACGGAAGATAATGTTTCTGTGTAAGAGCCGCCTGCTGCGCTCATCAGTCCGTTTCTGCGGATACGTTTCAATAATTCATCTCCATATTTATATTTTTTTACAGTTCCCCAGTTGATGCCATCCGGATCCGTCATGCTTGCCTGGATGTAGCTTCGTTTCTTAAGATTCGTGCGGGCATTCTTAGAACCTGCGCCGGTGAAGCTGGCGAGAACGTAAGAATTTAATTTACCGCCTCTTAAGTTGCGGTCATATTCAACGATTGTAACATCGTAATTGATATAGACCGGACATTTATAATAAGTCGTTGCAGTCTGTGTTTTTGTCTGCTGCTGGATAAGAGCTGCAGTATAAGGCAGGAGTGAAAGAGATACTTCGGAAGTATTTTCCGTTGAACGCTCTTCGCTCTCCTCTTTTGACCAGCCTTTCTCAATGGACTGGCTGGCAGAAAATCCGATGGAAGTTTCCAAATCTCCGAAGAATGGAAGACTCTTGGAATGTGTAACTGTAACGGATTCTTCATAAGTATAAGATTTGGAGCCACTGATGCTGCTCAAAGCACCGTAAGTAGTTGAATTTGTCAGCGACTGCGTGCCGGACACTTCCACGCCACTGTTGTTGCGGATATCGGAGCTGTAAATATTACTGGTCTTTTTCTCGTCACTGATCACCCGCTTGTAGGAGTTATCGTACATTGGGAAAATCGGTGACACACGGAAATTATGAAAATACACAGCGTAAGCTTTGTAGCGTCCGGCGATATCACTGTCTTTTGCACGGAGTGCACCATGCCAGCGGACAACAACCGGAGATTCTTCGGTATCATTGGAAATGGAATCGAGTTTTTTTAATGGAAGCGATCCAAGCGGTGTACTCGTAAGATCATTTGCGATATGCTGCTGTGCATTCGCAAGACTGCTTTCACTGAAATACCCGCCCCAGTTATACCAGGCATCGTCCAGTTTCAGTTCAGATTTCCGCCGATTTCCATAAATGGTCATATTACAAAGTGTATCATTCAGATAACCATAATTTCCCTGCCCTTTTTCGACAGATAAGATCCATCCAAGGTAATCCCAGTCGGACAGCAGATAGTCGCCCTTGCGTGTGCCCATAGGAACGTCATCATCTATAATGTAAGATTGTAGTGCTTTTTTATAACATTCCGCCGGAAGCATGGAGAGATCTGTATTAGTATTACGGTAAAAAACGCGGTCACTGCCGAGATCCTGTGAGTCTTTGTCGATGAAAGTTTTCGGAAGATCCACAAGCCCATTTATAATCGCTTCCGGCGATTCATCTCCGGCCTTTACCTGAGTCATTGGGATACAGGAAAAAATCATGACAGAGGAAAGTGCCAGGGCAAATGTTTTCTTCCAGATTCTTATTTTTCGTTTATCATTCTTTTTCATAATGCACCATCCTTTCTAATATACCTTGACGGAAACGGTTGCTTTTCTGCCACTGCCATCGGTTGCGGCTGCTGTAATCTTTACAGTTTTTCCTTTTCCGGCTTTTAAAGCCTTCACGACACCTTTGGAGGAAACAGTCATATATTTCGTGTTTGAAGAAGTGAAGGTTAAAGCTTTATTTGCACCTGCGGATGCAGTGACAACTGCCTTTAATTTCGTACTTTTTCCGGCTTTTATTTTTGACGGTGCAGTGACTTTCAGCTTCTTTACAATCCCTTTCATGGAAGTAATCTTAAAAGAGCCTTGCACTTTACTGCCATCTTTGGATAAGGCAGTGATGGTAACGGATTTTCCACCGCTGTTTTTCTTTAAAGTGACAACACCTTTGGAAGAAACAGTAGCAACTTTAGTGTTACTTGCTTTCCATTGCAGAGCTTTGTTGGTTGCGTTGGAAGGAGAAATCGTGGCTTTTAAAGGAAGCTTTTTCCCGGCAGCAATCTTGTGGGAAAGACCGGATAACCGGATTTTCTTTACTTTATAAACTGGATTTTCTGATTTGTCAGGCTTTGGCGTTTCATTTTCATTGATTACCATCGCATTCTTTTCGAACATTGTATTATTGGAAGAAACCGTACCGGCCGATAAATAATTTACTTTTGAAAGATTAACATACATTGCAGGACGTAAAGGATAGTAATCCTGGGATGCTATGCTGTTTTTCATGATTTCACCTGTCGTTTGGACACTGTCATACAATGCTCTCGTTGTATCATAAGTTTCTAATCTCCAGTTGCAGTTTCCGGCATATTGTGGACGTTTGTCACGCCAGACATTCTGTGCAAATGCAAAGTCTGTACACTTCGCGCGTCTTGCATTATCTTCCAGCAGGGTGACATCTGTGAATCCGTATGCCAGAGCTCCCGAACCGTAGGCTTCCGAGTTGCTTAACAGAAAAAGTTTATTTACAGAAGGCTTATAATTATTGCGGGTTGTATCAACGACAGCAGCCTGTTCTTCGGAAGAAAATATCTGGAAAAATAGTTTGTTATTAAAGAAGTCAGGAATATCTGTCAGACTTCCCCGGTAGAAAATCTTGTCAGCAAGAAGAAAAGCGGTGGATTTATTCATCTTTAACACACGCCATTTCAATGGCTCGTATCGAAAATAGTGCCAGGTGCTGTTATCTTCCCAAGGGAAAATATTATAAGTCTGGGAATATTTAGTGGTTGGCCAGTAGTCCGGAGCCAGGAGATAAGAAACATCCGTCTGGCTGCGGCAAAGCCTCCGATATTTGTAGTTTCCAATGGTAATATCTCCGTTTTCATCCCACTGGGAGTCGGCGGCAGCTTTTAATTTTTCGTAAATTTGTCCATTTTCTGCTGTGACTTCAGACTGCGGATAGCTTCCGAGCCAGACGCAGTCCCAGGTGACTTTCTTCCCGGCATAGAGAGAAGAATCATCGGTGATTTTCGGATTGGATAAAGTGTCGGATGCCCGGACGGTCTCCGCCGGACAGATAAGTGAGGACAACGTTCCTGTCACGGTAAGAACCGAGACAAGAACGATGCCGGAGAATATTTTCTTAAGATGTAGTCTGTTCATAGTGCGCCCCCTTTTCATGATTTTGATAAGTATAGGTTTTAACGTTCACTTCTCTATCTTTATCATATGAAAAGGGGACAAAAATCATAGTGTCTGCCGGTCACATATTAGAAAATCAATGGCTATGGCGGTATTTCGCAGGGGTTGTGTCATATTTTTGTTGGAATATTTTATAAAAATATCTTTTGTTGTTATAACCGACGGTGTGCATAATCTCGTCTACGGTTTTATCCGTGTGTTCCAGCATGGATTCCGCATGTTCCAGACGGATCTTCTGCACATAGAATGTAGTATCACAGGCAGATATCGATACACTGGTTGAAGAATATTATGACAAATATGAGAACCTTCTGGAAGGAAGAGATGAGAAAGAATTCCGCGAGCATGTTGCAGTGCAGGCAGAAATTGAAATTGGATTTGAGAGATCTCTGGAACAGTCTGGCATATTAAAATAGGACTGCAGATTGGGAGGTTTGCAGTCCTGAGGAAAAAGTTATGAAAAAGAATTATAAGTGTTCGTTTTCTTCGAACAATTATAGTATAGGCAGAAATTGTGATGAAAGTGTGATGAGATTAAGAAAAAAATGTTAACAAATACATTTTCTTATAAAAAGTCATTAAGCCATGCACCCACTCCTGAGCAAGCCCATCGTGGTTGCAGGCTTATGACCCTGGCATTAATATATGATGATAAGGTTAAAAAATGCCAGACGAATTGCTCCGTACTGCGTACTCTCGCAATTCTGCCCAATATTCGCATATCGCGAAGCTTGCGCTTCCCTTTTATGCTCATATCGGGGCGGGTCATTAAGCCCTGCACCCACTCCTGAGCAAGCCCATCGTGGTTGCAGGCTTATGACCCTGGCATTTTAAATTCTGAAGAAACATTAAAGATATTTTAAAGAAATAAGAAGAATGTGCACAAGCAGGAAAAAGTCTGCTATAATGAACAACATACGGTGAAAAGAGGTGCATTATGAAGAAAGACACGACACAGAAGAAAAAAATGATACCTTCTTATGCAATACTTCCGCTGCTGATCTGTATAGCTGTGAATTTCACAGTTTATATAGGAACAGATAAGCTGATGGAGCACCGCAATTTTTATGATCTGACCTTACCGGTTGACAGAATGGTTCCGGTGATTCCGGCATTTTCAGTCATTTATATCGGATGTTATTTATTCTGGATCGTAAATTATATTATGATCACCAGAATGAACAGAAGCCACTGTTATCGTTTTATTCTGGCGGATGTTATGTCAAGACTTGTATGTGGTTTCTTTTATATTGTAATGCCGACAACGAATGTGCGTCCGGTAGTGAATGGAACAGATATTTTCAGCCAGATGTTAAGATGGGTGTATCAGATAGATGATCCGACCAGATTGTTTCCGTCAATTCATTGTCTGGTAAGCTGGTTCTGTTATATCGGAATCCGTGGACAGAAGCAGATACCGAAGTGGTATCAGAGGTTCAGTCTTGTATTTGCAATTTTAGTCTGTGTATCAACGCAGGTAACAAAGCAGCATTATATTGTGGATGTTTTTGGAGGCATTGCTGTGGCAGAGATTTGTTACCGGATTTCCGGTAAGATTATGGAGCGGCGAAGCCGGGAAAAGGGGAAAAAGATTGTTAAATAAGAAGAAAAGTATTGCGAATACCATTTTTCTGGTTTTGATTTTCGCATTAACACTTTACAGTGTATTCCATGGTGAAGATCTTCCGGCGGTGCTCAGGACGATCGGTGAAGTGAATCCGTGGTATCTGATACCGGGAACAGCAGGTGTAATCCTGTTTATCTGGGGGGAATCGATCATTATCTGGTATATGTTCGGTACACTGGATATTCATGAAAAGAAACGGACGTGTTTTTTATATTCCTGTGTAGGTTTCTTCTTTAGTGCGGTGACACCGTCTGCAAGCGGCGGACAGCCGATGCAGATCTATTATATGAGAAAGAATAAAATACCGATTCCGGTAGCAACGCTTGTACTGATGATCGTTACGATTACATACAAATCTGTACTGGTATTTGTTGGTCTGTTCGTTGCATTTTTCCAGAGAGGATTTGTTCATAAATATCTGGAAGGAATACTGCCGATTTTTTATCTGGGAGTTGCATTAAATGTAGGCTGTTGTGTTGCAATGTCGATTCTGGCATTTCATCCGGAGCTTGCCAAATGGATCATGATGAAAGGTCTCAGGCTTCTGGAAAAGAGCCGGCTTATGAAACATAAGGAAAAGAGAACGAAAAAGCTTGCAGATTCTATGGAACAGTATAAGGCTACGGCGGCTTATTTCGGAACGCATAAGAAAGTGATCTTTAATGTTATACTGATTACATTTTTTCAGAGATTTTCATTATTTTTTGTAACATGGTTTGTATACAAAGCTTTCGGACTGCACGGAACGAGCATATATGATGTAGTGATGCTGCAGGCAGTCGTATCTGTATCAGTGGATATGCTCCCACTTCCGGGAGGAATGGGAATTAGTGAGAATCTGTTCCTGATTATTTTTAAAACAGTATTTACAGCAGGACTTCTGTTACCGGGAATGGTACTGAGCAGAGGAATTGCGTTTTATGTACAACTTCTCTTCAGCGCAACACTGACATTGGTTGCGCATGTTCGGATAGGACGAGGGCGGGAAGAGACAACAGAAACTTGTGAACAACAGGCTGGCTAATTCAGCGGAAAGAAAAGAGGGAAAAAATGATAGGAATTTATAATTATACGGTTGTGCTGACTTATATGAGTCTCTGCTCTTCCGTTTTTGGAATGACACAGGCAATACACGGACATTTTAAGATTGCGATTTTCTGTCTTGCATTATCCGGGCTTTGCGATATGTTTGACGGCAAAGTTGCGCGTTCTAAGAAAGACCGTACAGATGATGAGAAAGCTTTTGGTATCCAGATTGATTCACTGTGTGATGTAGTCTGTTTCGGAATCTTTCCGGCAATGATTTGTTATCTGCTGGGAGTACGTGGACCAATCGGTCTGCTTTTAATTGCATTTTATTGTATCAATTCGGTGATCCGGCTTGCTTATTTTAATGTAATGGAAGCAAAACAGGCACTGGTAACAGAGAGCGGAGAGAAGTTCTATAAGGGATTGCCGATCACATCCATGGCAATTGTATTGCCATTGGTATTCATGATCCAGTTTTTTGTACCGGATTTTGTTTTCCGTATCTGCCTGCATCTGGCACTGTTTATTGTCGGACTGTTATTTGTTGTAGACTTTAAATTAAAAAAACCAGGCAATAAAACACTTGCACTTCTTGTGCTGGTCGTTGGTGCGGCAGTGATCATTATGATGATATTTACAAAGTACAAAGTAAATATGCAGATGAACTGGCCATGGCTTTGCAGAAGATAAAAGGTTACATAAGAGATCAGAAGACGGCAGGATATGAGGAGAACACAGATGAAATACAGAGACCGGGAAGGCAGAGATGTCGGTGTTGAGACCGGACAGGATCAGTTTTTAAAACATTTATATGGAAATGCATTTGGAAGAGCTGTTATCCGGATTATGATCCGTCCGTGGGTGAGCAGGCTTGGCGGATATGTTCTGGACAGTTTCATATCCAAGATCGGCATCCGTCCGTTTGTAAAAAAGAACAATATTGACTTGTCTATGTGTGAGAAGACAAAGTTTCGTTCATATAATGATTTCTTTACAAGAAAATTAAGAGAAGAAGCACGCATACCACAGGGAGATGAAAAGACGTTGATCAGTCCTTGCGATGGGAAATTAAGCGTATATCCGATCAGTGATATAGCAGGTAGAGAGAATACATTCCGGATCAAGGATACACTTTATACAACCTCATCACTTCTGAGATCCGGCAAACTGGCAAAGCAGTATGAGGGCGGCATGGCGCTTGTGTTCCGTCTGACAGTGGATGATTATCACAGATATTGTTACGTGGCAGACGGAGAGAAATCCCAGAATTATCATATTCGGGGAGTATTCCATACGGTGAATCCGGTAGCCAATGATGTGTATCCGATTTACAAAGAGAATACAAGAGAGTACAGCCTGCTTAAGACAAAGCGGTTTAAGACGATTTTAATGATGGAAGTCGGCGCTCTTATGGTTGGACGGATCACAAACTATGAAGAAGCAGGAACAGTCCGTAAGGGGCAGGAAAAAGGAAAGTTTGAGTTTGGTGGGTCGACGATTATCCTGTTATTGCAAAAGGATGCAGCAGTGCTGGATAGCGATCTCATCCGTAATACAGAAGAAGGATATGAAACTATCGTAAAGATGGGCGAAAGAATAGGAACGGCAAAGTAATTGCCGTTCCTATTCTTTTGAGGAAAATTCATATAATGAAGATTTGCCTTAAATTAAAGTGTGGTAAACATATCGATCACCTGTCCGGTCATGACTTTCGGTGAGTCGCATAAAAGGTAGATAATACCTTTTGCTACATCTGCAGCACTGTCCATAACAGCATTGTCCTGACCGACATTGTGGTTGTATACCCGCTGTCCCGGTGTATCTACCATACCAGGGGCAACAGCATTGACTTTAATGCCATATTCTTTTGTCTGGATTGCGGTTGTCTTTGTCAGTGTCACGATACCGCCTTTTGCTACTGCGTAGCCACCCATCTGGGAAGCGATACGTCCCATGCGGGAAGAAACACTTACGATGTCACCACTATGCTGTTTGATCATAACCGGCACAACTTTGTTGAGGCAGAGGAACGGAATCTTCAGATTTGTCTTGATGATCTGATCCCACTGCTCTTCGCTCCACTCCCAGATCTTGATTGCCTGATGTCCGACTTTGTCATAAATCTCAGATGGGTATCCACCGGCATTATTGATCAGGATATCAATGCGTCCAAATTGTTCTACAACAGCATCAACCATGGACTGTACCTGTGCGGCATCTGTCAGATCACGGGAAAGGGAAGTAGCTTTTCCTCCTTTTTCTTCGATCATCTGTACCGTCTCGTCCAGGTTTGCCTGTGTTCTTGCAACACAGACAACGGTTGCGCCTTCTGCGGCAATTGCGAGAGCCGCTTCTCTTCCGATGCCCTTGCCGGCACCTGTTACAATTGCAATTTTACCTTCTAATTTCATTTATTCAGCCTCCAAAAATAAGTAGTTATCAATATATAATCATTCATTTACCTAAACAATTCGTTCAGTATCGTCAAAGAAATCCAAAGCAGCCGGATAGATATAACTGTCGCCGATCCCATGGAGGAGAATCAGATTCAAGTGATTGTTCAGATTCTTCTTATCCAGTGCAATGGCTTCTGTCAAAGCGCCAAGAGCAACACCGCAGGAAGAAGGAAGTCCGTAGATTGTAAGCAGATCCTGGATCCGTATAGAGGTTCCGTCCGGTGTAAGACCTTTCTCTTCTGCGAGTTTCGTCAGTTGATACATACCGATCGCAACCGCTTCACCATGGCTCTCACGCTCATAATGATAATACTGTTCGATCGTATGTGCCAGCGTATGCCCGAAATTCAGGAGCATACGGCTTCCTGTGTCAAACTGATCTTCTTCGACTACAACACGTTTGCAGTCTACACAACGGTAAATGATATTGCCAAGTTCGTCCTTTAAGTCGGCAAAGGAAGTATGTGTTTCCAGAAGGGAAAATAATTCCGGATCCTGGATGCATCCATACTTGATCACTTCGCCCATGCCATCGTGAATGAAATGGTCCGGCAGTGTCTGTAATACTTCCGGATCTATCAGGACGAGGGAAGGCTGATAAAATGCACCAACCAGATTCTTGCCCTGCGGCAGATCAACAGCAACTTTTCCGCCAACGGAAGAGTCAACCTGCGCAAGCAGGGAAGTTGGAATCTGGACCAGTTTGATTCCACGTAAGAAACTTGCCGCTGCAAATCCTGCCAGATCCCCAATCACGCCGCCGCCTAGAGCGATCAGAAGATCGCTGCGGGAAAATCGTGCCTGAAGCAATGCGTCATAGATCAGAGGAAGAGACTCAAATTTCTTCGTGGCCTCTCCATGCGGAAGCACAAGATGAAAGACTTCAAAGTCAGCTTCCAGCACTTCCGACAATGCATCTCCGTAGATTGGATAGACGTTATCGTCAGAGACGATCATGATCTTTCTGCCATGAAAGACTTCCTTAATATAAGTTCCGGCATCTGCAAGAATGTGATTCTCGATATAGATTGGATAACTGTTTTTTTCAAGATTAACGGTTAGTTTCATTGTAGCTTTACTCCTGTTCTATTGTCTGTGAATGATGTCAGCAATCTGTTTTACATCTTTCAGCAGTTCACTGTATTTTTCTGGTTTTAAGGACTGTGCTCCATCGCAGAGAGCAGCTTCCGGATTATTATGTACTTCAATCATCAGTCCGTCAGCACCGGCTGCAACAGATGCTTTTGCCATAGAATCTACGAGCCACCATTTTCCACCGGCGTGGCTTGGATCGATGATAACCGGGAGGTGTGTCAGCTTCCGCAGTACAGGAACGCTCTGCAGATCCAGTGTATTTCTTGTATATGTTTCAAAAGTACGGATACCACGTTCGCACAGAATGACATTCTCATTACCGGAAGCCATAATATACTCTGCGGACATTATCCATTCTTCATATGTCGCATTCAGACCTCTCTTTAAGAGGATCGGGCGGTCAACCTGACCGAGCTGTTTTAACAGATCAAAGTTCTGCATATTTCTTGCGCCGATCTGGATCAGATCTACTTTCTCGTTGAAGACATCCAGATATTCCGGAGACATCAGTTCTGTAACGATCGGAAGTCCGACTTCTTCTTTTACTGCGCATAAGATGTCAAGACCTTCCGGTCCAAGTCCCTGGAAAGAATACGGGCTTGTTCTAGGCTTGAATGCACCGCCTCGTAACATATTCGCTCCGGCAGCTTTGATATCCTTTGCAATGGATAATACCTGCTCGTAAGTCTCAACGGAGCAAGGCCCTGCGATGTAAGCCATGTTGCCGCTTCCAACTTTCACACCAGATACATCTACAACAGTGTCTTCCGGGTGGAAAGCACGGTTTGCCAGTTTGTAAGGCTCCTGTACATGGATAACTTTGTCAACGTATGGGTTTACTTCGAAAAGCTTTGCATCGATACGGCTTGTATCACCGATACAGCCGATGATTGTCTGACCTGCACCTTTTACAATATGGGTGTCCAGACCTTTTGTTTTGATCAGATTCTCTACGCGGTCAATTTCTTTCTGACCGGAGTGTTGTTTTAATACAATAATCATAAGTGTTCTCCTCCATATTCACACTGTAAAATTTTAGCTGTTTAAAGTGCGAAACTACACTTATCTTAACGCGGAAGCCTATATTTGTCAACCTTTTTAGCCCATTTTCGCAGAAAGCGGGGATTTTTCTCTGTTAGTGCTTAGTAGGTGCTGAAATATTTGTAGATTTACCGTATAAAAATGTGTATTTTAAGTATAAACACCTCTGTTTTTAGGGGTGGAGTAACAAAACGTTAAACAAGAGTTACGAATATTATGGCGCAAGGTATCAGTGAACTGAATTGTCAAATGAAAAATTAGCCGATATAATGAATATGAAGGCGATCATTAGTGACAGAAAAAGAGGTATAAATATGGAAGAAATAAAAAAAAGAATCCTTTATCCAAAGCCGTTGAAGGCGGGTAATCAGATCTGTCTGATCGATCCGGCAAATGCATACACAGAGGAAGCCATCGAAGCGGTCAGCAGTTATTGGAAAGGGAGAGGTTTTCAAGTGATCTGTGCACCGGAGATGGCATTTAAAAGGGGAACACCGAAAGAGCGCGCGGCAAAATTAAATAAAGTATTTGCTGATGAAGAAAATAAAGCAGTTATGTGCATCTGGGGTGGTTATGGCACCATGACACTTCTTGATTATCTGGATTATGAAATGATCCGGGAGAGAAAGCCTGTATTTACCGGATTCAGTGATATTACAGCGCTGCATCTTGCAATCGGGCAGAAGACCGGGTTGGTAACATTTCACGGAGGTGCAGTTTATGGAAGGACGAGGACGATAACAGAAGATGCCAAAGAAGCGGTATATCAGAGTGTGACGACACCGGTCAGAGGAAAAGCGTTTTCTAATTTTAACGGAGAACCTTTTCATATATACAAAGAAGGAATTGGCGAAGGGATTCTGACAGGTGGCAATCTGACACTATTAAGTCGGCTTACCGGAACGCCGTATGAGGTGGACACCCGTGGTAAAATCCTGTTTTTTGAAGAAATAGGCGAGAAACCATACAGGCTGCATGGCATGCTGACGCAGCTTAAGATGGCAGGAAAATTTGAAGAAGTAAAAGGAATCATTGTCGGAGATCTGAGTGGTTGTGATACGAAAGACCGTCCGGGAACAGCACTGGAAGCGGTGAAAGAGGTACTTGAAGATGTAAAATGCCCGGTCATCTATGGAGTGAGGGCCGGGCATATCGGAGATTCCATGACACTGCCATTGCACGCACGGGTGCGCATAGAGGCAGTGGAGGAATACGGTGTACAGTTCCGGGCAATATAAGAACTGCCCGGATACATGGTTTAATTATCTAATTTGATCCCGGACAATGCCTGTGCAAAGGCATTGTTGACAGGTTCTTCTTTTTGTTTGTTCAGATATTTGCGGACATCTTTTTTGGAAACACCTGCGCCTTCTTTCTGGCGTCTTGCTTTAAATGCTTCCAGTTTTTCTTTGTGTCCGCAGGAGCATACAAATGTCTCCGTATCTCCTTTCTTGATAAGCTCCATTTTCTTATGGCAGTTCGGACAGCGGGCATTGCTTGTGAGTGCGATTGTCTCGCGGTAGCCGCATTCGCGGTCCTGGCAGACGAGAAGTCTTGCGTTTTTGCCGTTCACGGCAAGCATGCGCTTTCCGCAACGTGGGCATTTATGATTGGTAAGATTATCATGCTTAAAGGTGCCGTCCGCTGTTTTGATATCCTGGATCAGAGACCGGGTGTAATCCTGAATATCATGCAGGAAAACCTGCTCTTTCTGTGTGCCTTTCGCGATGTGGGACAATTCCATCTCCCAGGAGGCGGTAAGCTCCGGCTTTTTCAGATCTTCCGGAACCAGTTCAAGCAGTTGCTTTCCTTTGGAAGTGATCAAGATTTCCTGTCCCTTTTTTTCTATCAAAAATGTGTGGAATAATTTCTCTATAATATCAGCTCTTGTCGCAACGGTTCCGAGTCCGCCGGTTTCGCCAAGTGTTTTGCGGGCAGCAGCGTCTTTTGATTCCATATATTTGACGGGATTTTCCATTGCACTAAGTAGTGTGGCTTCGGTAAATCTTGCCGGAGGTTTTGTTTTGCCGGAAGTCAGAGTGGCGCGGTCAATTGTAAGATATTCTCCTTTTTTAAGCTCTGAAAGATTCTGCCCGGATACAGAAAAATTGTGCGTTTCATTATCGAAATCGTCCTCCCAATGCGCATTGCTGTCATTCTCATACACCGCTTTCCAACCGGGAGTAAGGATTTTATTTCCTTTGGAAGAAAATGACTGACCGGCGGCAGTTCCCTTGAGGGAAGTCTGCTCATACTCATAAGCAGGATAAAGGACACTGATAAAACGGCGCACGACGAGGTCATAGATTTTTCGCTCTTCATTTGTCATATGATCCAGCTGGACAAATTCCTCTGTTGGAATGATCGCATGGTGATCGCTGACCTTCCTGTCATCGACAAAAGATTTGCTTGTGTGGATCGGAGCTTTTAAAAGTGTTGGAACAAAGGCTTTATACGGACCGAAGTTGATAGCTTTCAGACGCTCTTTGATCGTCGGAACAACATCCGAGCTAATATAGCGGCTGTCTGTCCGCGGATAAGTCAGTACTTTATGATTTTCATACAGGCGCTGCATAATGTTCAGCGTCTCTTTTGCGGAGAAACCAAAACGGCGGTTGGCATCCCGCTGTAATTCTGTCAGATCATAGAGACCTGGTGAAAATGTTTTTTTCTTTGTTTTGTGCACATCTGTAATCTGTAAAGACTGCCGGTTTGCGGAGTAGGTTTGTGAGGATACACCGGCTGTGCGGTTTTTTGTCAGTGCTTCACGTAATTGTTCCAGATGTTCTTTGTGAAAAGAACGGGTGCTTTTGGATTTTTCACTCTGCCATGTCCAGGTAATTCCGCCTGCCTGCAGAGTCATACCATAATAATCCTGTGGTTTGAAAGAGCGGATCTCCGTCTCTCTTGCGGCGATCATAGCAAGCGTCGGTGTCTGGACACGTCCGCAGGAGAGCTGCGCATTGTATTTACAGGTTAAGGCACGGGTCGCGTTGATGCCGACAAGCCAGTCCGCTTCGGAGCGGCTTCTTGCTGCATAATAAAGATTGTTATATTTTCTGCCGTCTTTTAAATTCTGGAATCCTTCCCGGATCGCTTTGTCTGTGACAGAAGAAATCCAGAGCCTCTTGATCGGTTTGCGGCAGCCGGACTTATCCAGAATCCAACGTGCGACCAGCTCGCCCTCGCGACCGGCATCGGTTGCGATAATGATTTCTGAAATGTCCTTCCGGAATAGTTGTGTTTTTACATGCTGGTATTGTTTAGAAGTCTGTTTAATGACGACAAGATCCCATTTCTTCGGAATCATTGGCAGGACAGACATATTCCATTCTTTGAATTTTTTATCGTAGCTTTCCGGATCAGCCAGTGTGACCAGGTGTCCAAGCGCCCATGTGACAACGTAGGAATTGCCTTCAATTGCACCGGGCAGATTTTTATGACACTTCAGTACGCGCGCAATATCGCGTGCGACCGAAGGCTTTTCTGCTAAAACGAGTGATTTCATAGATGTAAGTCTCCTTAAATAAGAGTTTTTTTATTCAACATAGCGGATTTTGGGCGGGGTGTCAACTGTTCAGATATTTGCAAAAAAAATTGCAAAAAAAGTAAAAAAACACTTGCAATCCGTATGTGAGTGTGTTATATTAATCTTCGGTCACGTTTGATAGTGATTTATATAAGGCTCCATGGTCAAGCGGTTAAGACATCGCCCTTTCACGGCGGTAACACGGGTTCGATTCCCGTTGGAGTCACTCAGAGCTTTCGGGCTTTTTCATATATAGTATCTATAATATGGCGCCATAGCCAAGTGGTAAGGCAAAGGTCTGCAACACCTCTATCACCAGTTCAAATCTGGTTGGCGCCTCTAAAAAAGCTTTAGGTTAATTCCTGAAGCTTTTTTGATGTTAGAAAAAAAGTATCTATTGGCATTTCTGCAGGTGATAAAGTTTCGTGAACATAAAAGAAGTATTTTAAGGGTGGACGCACTTCGGCAGATACGTTATAATTATGCATGGATATGCATAAAAGTAAGGCAATACATAAGAAAAGAAATATAAATATTTACAAAGATATAAAAGGAGAGCGCTATGCCAGTATTTGATTTCAACAATACTCCGGATGACAAGAAAGCAGCGGAGTGCACATACACGATTTTTTACTCCGGTGAAGGAGAAGCAACACCGGAAAAACCAATGATGGTGCTGGATAACCAGATGAAAAAATGGGAACATCATTCCCTTGGAATGTTTACAAACCCGGTAAAACGTACTGCATTTGAATTTCAGCAGGAGACGGGAACTGTCAGTGCGGACATTCTGAAAATTGACGCAAGATTTGTAAGCCTTCTGAAATGGCTCGGCGAAAATCATATCAATGTCCGCCTGTCAGGAGAGAATACAGAAGGAGGTTATGCAGTTTACAAGATCCGTGAGATTGCTTTCGGCGGTGGAACAAAGCTTTCGGCGGAAGATGGATTTTTACAGTTTATGATTGAGCGTCTGCTTGCCAGCGATGCGCCGACTTCACAGGTCAGTGACGAAGAACTGGAAGAGATGGGTGACAGCATGAAGCTCACCAGCTTACAGAGCATCATTGATTTTATGGACTGTGCCGGAAATACACTGCCGGATAATATCCGTCTCTGGGCGAGAAGAAACCTGGCGGTTGCAAGATCCCACGAAGTCTCACCGGAAGAGCGCAGACATGCACAGAGAGCGCTTTCCATTATGATGAATGTGCAATGGAAGAGTGATTATTTTGAAGCAATCGATCCGGAAGAAGCAAGACGGATTCTGGATGAAGAATTATATGGAATGGAAAAAGTAAAACAGCGTATCATTGAGACGATCATCCAGATCAATCGTACGCATACGCTGCCGGCATACGGACTGTTGCTGGTAGGTCCTGCCGGAACCGGTAAATCCCAGATCGCCTATGCAGTGGCGAGAATTCTGAAACTGCCGTGGACAACACTGGATATGAGTTCCATCAATGATCCGGAGCAGCTTACCGGAAGTTCCCGTATCTATTCCAACGCAAAGCCGGGAATTATTATGGATGCATTTGCAATGGCAGGAGAATCCAATCTTGTATTTATTATTAATGAGCTGGACAAGGCCGCATCCGGAAAAGGTAACGGCAACCCGGCAGATGTTCTGCTGACATTGTTAGATAACCTTGGATTTACAGACAACTATATGGAATGTATGGTGCCGACTGTGGGTGTTTATCCGATCGCAACGGCTAATGACAAAGAACAGATCAGTGCGCCACTGATGTCACGTTTCGCAGTGATCGACATTCCGGATTACTCATTTGAAGAGAAGAAAGTGATTTTTTCAAAATTCTCACTTCCAAAAGTGCTCAAACGAATGAGCCTGAAAGAAGAAGAGTGTATCGTGACAGACGATGCACTGGATGCGGTTATTGAAAAATATGCAGATACGACAGGTATCCGTGATCTGGAGCAGGCAGCAGAGCATATTGCAGCAAATGCACTTTATCAAATAGAAGTGGAGCATAAAGGTGCGATCACATACACAAGAGAAATGGTAAATGAACTGCTTGGTTAATCTGTCGCAATAAATATTTACATATGGCAATAAAAAGCAGAGCAGTATTACAGGAACGGATAGCAGGAGGATATGACAATGGAATTACTTGATGTAATGAAAAAAAGATTTTCAGTACGCAAATACAAAGAGCAGCAGGTAGAGCCGGAGAAGCTGGCGAAAATCCTGGAAGCAGCACACGTTGCACCAACAGCTACCAATGCGCAGCCGGTGCGGCTGATCGTGGTACAGAGTGAAGTGGGCCGTTCAAAACTGGACAAAGCTGCACGCCTTTATGGTGCACCGACAGTTATCATCGTATGCGCCGATCACGATAAAGCATGGGTGCGCAAATACGACCAGATGCAGACGACAGATATCGATGCTTCGATTCTGACAGATCATATGATGCTGGAAGCAACCGAACAGGGACTTGGAAGCTTGTGGGTATGCTGGTTTGATCCAAAGATTGTCAGAGAAGAGTTCGAACTTCCGGATAATCTGGAACCAATCAATCTGCTGGCACTTGGTTATGCGGATACAGAAGAAAAAGGACCGGATCGTCATAAAACAGAGCGAATCAGCCTGGATGAACTGGTGACGTATAAATAAGAAAAAGGATGCCATTGATATCTGATTTTCTACATTTTTATTTGTTGTGAATGCCTGTAGTTATATACAGGCATTTTTGCTGTTAGGATAAACCCCTGTTTTTCCGGTCTCTTTTGCATTCCGTTATAGAACACAATAAGAACTCTTTATAAGAATTCACTTATTTCTACAGTTTCAAATACATAAAACGATAAAAGTTAAGATATTCTTAATTTTCACAAAAAAGACACAAAATGGAAGATTTTTCTGATAAAACAAAGTATAATGAGTGTAAATAACCCGTTTGAAGAGGAGAAAATAGAACCTGAGGGGAGAAAAAGGAGGAATCATATGAAGAAAAGAACGGTAAAATTGTTATCGCTCATGATGGTGACCACATTTCTGGCGACCAGTACGATAACAACGGAAGCAGCCGGGACGGGTGCGTATCAGAAGATTAAGACCGGAGATAAGATTAGCAAGAAAGAGAGCACGAATAAAGGCGATTATGTAGAAGGACAGGCGCTGGTTTTGTATAAGGACAACAAGATTTCAACGAAAGCGGCTGCGCAGAGAGCGCTTAATGTAAGCGATATCAGCGTGTCAAAGGTATGGAATTTTGATGCAGCAGAAGAATCAAAGGGAAGGGCAAGTACGCAGAGTGCGGCTTCTGCACAGTCAAGTGCGACTACAACATCACTTACAGTCGGATTGGTTACTTCGAAGACATTAAGCACGAAGAAGTTAATTGAGAAATTATCTGCGGACAGTGATGTGCAGATAGCAGAGCCAAACTACCGTGTACATGCGCTGACAAATGATTCATATTTCAGTAAACAGTGGGGACTTAAAAATACGGGTCAGAATGGCGGCGTGGAAGGAAATGCCACGAACGTAGAGAAGAAATGGGAAAAGACCAAAGGTTCTGATGATGTTGTCGTTGCTGTTGTAGATACCGGTGTAGATTATACACATGAAGATCTGAAAGACAACATGTGGGAGAATACATATCAGCCGAAGTTAAGAGGCGAATATGGCTATGACTTTGCGAATGCTGATACAGATCCGATGGATGATGAAGGACATGGAACACATTGCGCCGGAATCATTGGCGCAAAAGGCGATAATGGCGTCGGCGTCAGTGGTATGAACCACAATGTGAAGATTATGGCATTGAAAGCATTGGATGAAAACGGTAGTGGTTCTGACAGCGATCTGATTGATGCTTACAATTATATTAACAAAGCTATAAACCTGGGAGTAAATGTTGCTGCAATCAACGATTCCTGGGGTGGAGAAGGAAAGAGTACCATTTTTAAGAAACTGATGGATCTTGTTGGAGCAAAGGGTGCGGTATCTGTATGTGCAGCGGGAAATGAATCTGCAGATAATGATGAAACGGCCACTTACCCGGCAAACGATGACTGCGCTTATAAGATTAGTGTCGCTGCTACAAATGAAAAGGGTGAGCTCAGCAATTATTCAAACTATGGAAAAGAGAAAGTGGATATTGCAGCTCCAGGAAGTGATATTCTCTCTACATATGCAGAGGATTGTTATAATCCATCCATTTATTCTGCAGAAAAACAGAAAGAAGTAACGCAGAAACTTGCGGATTTTAATGGAGAGAGCAGCTGGGCAGAATGGAATCCGGAGAATATTAGAATTACAAGTACAACTGAAGGAAAAGAATCTAATTACAAAGCCGAGTTAAGCGATGACAACTTTGGGGATGCAGATGGAAAATCTTTGAAAATTTCTCTGAAAGGGGTCAGCGCAGGTGAGACGATTTCTGTTCGGATTCCATATACAGTAAGTGAAGGAACAAAAGAATTTCCTGAATTTAGTGCAATGACGAAGGTGAGTGGTCCAAAATCAACTGCTTCTATGATTTCCAGCGGAAGTGTACTTATTATTGGAGAATGTGCGGCTGATCGTGATTTGCCAGAAAGTACAGATGATTTGATAGATGAAAATTGGGATATTGCATATAATTATAACGGATATGAGATAAGTGGAGAAATGGAAGATTGGGTACATCTGGAAGTGCCACAGGAAGAAAAGAACCCGAAGACCGGAGAACGCTCTATCTTCCTGTCACTTATGGCAGAGGCAAAAGGAGATTATACAATTACATTGGATGATCTGGGACTCAGCAAAGAAAATGTTGCTTCTTCCAATTTTGGCAAATATGAATATGAAAGTGGAACATCTATGGCAACGCCGTTTGTTACAGGAGCAGTCGCATTGGAAGCAGCAGAGAATCCAAAGAGTACAGCGTTGGAACGTATTTCAGCAGTATTATCTCAGGTGAAACGAACAGATGTACTGGAAGGAAAGGTAGCAACCGGAGGCGCGTTGGATTATACACAAAAAGTAGCAAATGCGCCAAGAATCAGTACTGTGAAAGTAAATCAGAGTAACGGACAGATTACGATTAATGGAAGTGGGCTGGATGCAACAGATCTGAGCGTAAATGTAACCGAAAAAGGCAGCACGACTGCAAAAGCAGCAAAGATTGTAAAGAAAACAGAAAAACAGGTAGTTATTGATGGAAAAGCATGGCTGAATCGAGTGGCATCTATTGCGGTTACAGGGAATGGAAGGACGGCAACAAAGAAGAATATTTATCTGGTAGACGGAAAATCTTCTTACAAAAAAGTAAAAGGTCTGGAAGTAGAAAGTTCATCTAATATGGCAACAGATGGTCGAAATATTTACATGGCTGATTCTAGTTCAGACAGCATCAATATATTAGACCAGTCTGATCCGGAAGAAGTGGATGAATACCCACTGACAGTTGTAAAGCCGACAAAATATTTCAAGAAAGAGGCAGGCAGTCAGGGCAGATACGATTTTGCATTTGGAAATGATCTTGTCTATGCGGATGGAATGTTGTACAACATTGGTGCATATTCAGAAGTACAGGGAAGTACAGATGAGGATATAGATGAGGGTGATGACGACGATGATGATGACGATACTACGGAATCGGCATATTCTTCCGAATATAAATTATTTGCATTTAATACTTCAAACGGAAAGGTACAGTGTATTGGAACACTTCCGTCAGCAGTAATGAAAACAGAAGACTGGACGCTTGCGGCTTATAATGGAAGAATCTATCTTATTGGCGGATATGATTACCAACAGAAAGCATGCAGCAAGAAAGTTTACATCTATAATCCGGGTACAAAGAAATGGAGTCAGGGACCATCCCTTCCGGAAGGAAGAGCCGGTGGAAAAGCATTGCAGAGCGGTGAGAAACTGGTTTATACACTTGGGTATGGTGAAAAACAGGACGGTGTGGAATATGAAAAACAGACTTGTCCGGTTAATTTGATATTAAGTGGAAATAAGTGGACAGCATCCAAGAAGACCTTATCGACATATGGAGCTGTTACAAAAGTCGTAAATGGAAGTAAAGCATTTAAAAAGTATGATGTCAGTGTAAATATCTGTGCGGGAGGACTTGTATATGTGGGTAATCCTATGGTTGGATTAGGTGATACATTTACTTATAATGTAGCAAAAGATACTTATAATTCTACGAAATATAATCAGATAACAAATCTGGATGTTTATGATGAGGATTATGATTATGACTATGACGATGATGAAGATGAAGAATGCATAGATTACGACGCTATCACTGTCGGAAGTACACTTTACATCTTTGACGAAGATGGACAAGGCTACAAGGCAACAATCGGCAGTGGTCTTGTAAAAGTAACTGCAAAGACATCCAAAGCCGGTAAGATTTCCGGAGTGAACAGAGGTATCCTTCCGGGAAATAAAGTAAAACTTACTGCAAAAGCAAATAAAGGTTATGCAGTGAAATCTTTCAAAGTGGCAGGTAAGAAAGTAAGCGGTACGTCTAAAACGATCCGCCTGACTGGAAATACAACTGCTTCTGCAAGCTTTGGCAAAGCAGTTTCCAAACTGACACTGAAAGACAAAGAGCTGACTTTAAAAGCCGGAAAGAAAGCAAAGATTCAGGTGAAAGTCACACCGAAGAGTGCGGTGAATAAGAAGTTATCTTACACATCCAGCAACAAGAGATATGCAACAGTATCTTCTAAAGGTGTAGTGCATGCGCTGAAAGCTGGAAAAGGTAAGACGGTGAAGATTACTGTTAAAGCAACAGATGGTTCTGGAAAGAAAGTTGTTTGCAAAGTGAAGATCCAGTAGGCGCCGGAGTACTCATTGAATTTCAATAATTTAAAATAAAAGAACAACTGCTCTGTGGAGTATCCGTGGAGCAGTTGTTCTTTTTATATAATGAGGTTTCATTCGCAAAACACAGGATTAGCATCCTGCAGATGTGCTCAAGGGAGTTAAAGTGATACCATCGGATTGCTGCGTGCAGAGCACTTTCGCAATCCTCCCCATCATTCGCAAAACGCAGGATTAGCATCCTGCAGATGTGCTCGAGGGAGTTAATGTGATACCATCGGATTGCTGCGTGCAGAGCACTCTCGCAATCCTACCCGACATTCGCAAAACGCAGGATTAGCATCCTGCTGTATTGCTCATGACGGGGCGAGTCCCAAGATCTTTCGTCCACATTTGAGCAAGCTCATGTGTACTCAGATCTGGTACTCTGGTATCACATGATTCTCCACATGATCTCGCGTGGTTCGAGGTTGATGGTTTCACGGGATCCGTTTCCGTCGTAGACATCGGTTGTCTGCGGGGAATCGGAGTTGTTCAGGATTGCGTATTTACCGCTTTCCGGATAAGCGTGGACTTCGCAGTTGATATTGTCTGCGTTCCAGATGTAATAATTATCTTCCTTGTGGGAAGCGTAATATAAGGCGCGCAGAAGAAGTCTTGTGTTGTCCGGATCGTTAGCAAGTGCAGAGAAATATACACCGCGTCCGTCTCCGTATGCATTTGCGGCAATGTGGACTTCATCATTGGAATAATCAATGATCTCTGTACTGCCGGTAAGTGCGTACACGTCTGGTGTGCCTTCACCGAGCTGGTAAGCTCCCCAGTGCTCATCTGTAATAAAATGCGCAAGCCTCGGAACAATGTGGTATTTGGCAGTCGAAAGGGTGAAGCCAAGTTCACGGTCTACACCGAGTACATCGGCAAGCTGGAAGAAACGACCACCGTGTAAAACAGCCGATGGTTCTCCGATACCGATAAATCCGCCGCCGTCATAAACCCATTTTCGTATGATCGTAACGAGGTCTGCATCCAGCCATTCTCTTCCACCGGAAAAAGCAGTTCCAGCATCTCCGGCATTGATGATCACATCAACATCATCCGGCACACCGTCCCTGCGGATATCCGCAAAGCTTAAAAAGCATACATCGACAGGCGAACCGCTGAGTGCTTCTAGAATACCGAAATAAGGATTGGTTTTCTTGTAACTTCGTCCCGGAAGAACGGTGTACGCCTGCCAGGAACGAAGTGTACCCCAGGAATTAAGGACGGCAACTTTCAGTCCGCTGTATGGTTTGCGTCCCTTTACATTGTCGTAAATGGTACGGTATTCGTCGGTTATTTTCTCAATGTAGTTTACAAAAGTGGTTGAAGATGAGGCAGTTCCCGGATCACCGTCAAAAGTAAGGCGGTCCAGCGGGCTTCGCATCATGGCACGTCTTGCTGCGATCCAGTTTGCAGAAGCCGTGATACATGCATGATTCTCATCTTCAAATGTCTCTTCGGACAGATATGGAAGAAGCCGTCCCTCTGTGTCATGGATACCCGGAATATCAGAGAGCATCCGGAGCGTTGTTCCGTTATATACATTTCCGGAAATGCAGTCTACGCTGATATCCTGAAAATATGGGCCGTAAGGCTCTGTTCCGATCCAGCTCTCACCGAAGAACATGGAAGCCTGTTTGCCAGCTGCATGTACCATGTCCACCAGTTCTTTTGCACGGCGGGATACGAATCTCTGGATAAAATGAGTGTAATCCCGGTAAGCCTTGGTCGGCACACGGAAAGTAGAGTTGAAGTATCCGTTATCGACCAGATCTTCCGGCTTCAGGGCATATCCATATTCCTGCTCGAAAGTTTCCAGCGCCTGTGTGGAAACCGTAGTGCCATAGCCGAACCAGTTCGTATACTGTTCGTTTGCTTCTTCGTTGAAAATCAAAATATAATGATAGAAGAAAGAAGTAAAACGCACAATATCTGTATGAGAATGTTCGCTGAGCCATTTCTTCAGACGTTCTTTGGAATAAGCTGCTGAGAGTGGCTGGCGTACATCGATCGGAATGTGATGCGGCTCATTTGTCAGATCATCTGAGAGAAGCTCGTACATCTGCGTCGGATCCCATATGATAAAGACGAAGAAAGATACCGTATATTCGTGAAATGGAATGGCATCTGTGATCGTTAGAATGTCATGTATGCGGTCGTATTCCCATTTGTGGGAAGGGACGGTCTTGCCGGCCGTGCGGTCGATGACTTCCCACCATCTCTTCGGATCGTGGATATAATCGGCAACGAATTGTTCGCGGTAAAATCCGTCCAGAAAATCAATTGTTAAAGTTGTATTTTTTGCCAGAAAATGTCTGGACATCAGAAGTACCTGCTGGCATTCATCCATATGCTCCATGGCAAAATCGTTGTCACCTTTTACGGGTGTGTATGTTGTACAGATCTTAACATCCAGAGATTTGGAGTGTTCATCCGGTGTTTTGTTTCCATCAAGACGAAGCACATCAGCGCCCCAACGCTCGGTGAATGTTTTCGCATCTTCTGAAAAAATAGATTGGACTGGCAGAGTCACTCTGCCTCTGGTTCTTGACATAATATATCTCCCCTTATATTGCGTAATATGGTAATGTTATAGTTAAAACTCTCGGCTATGATATCTATAGATTGCTCCGTGCTACGCACTCTCACAATCTATCCCCACCATTCGCATATCGCAGGATTAAAATCCCGCTTTTATGCTCATGTCGGGGCGGGTTCCAAAGTCATACATCCACTTATGAGCAAGCTCATGTGGTCGTATGACTTTTTTACCCTGATATCATCAGTATACCACAGATTTCCCGGACGCAATAGTAGGGAAAACAAGTTGTGGGATTGCTTTTTTTTGCGCGTTTCGTTATGATAAGAAATAGTATCAGATTTTTTGATATTGATATGGAGGTACAGATTTATGAACAAACCAGTATTGGTCATTATGGCGGCAGGAATGGGTAGCCGTTATGGTGGATTGAAACAGATTGACCCGGTAGATGAAGAAGGACATATCATTATGGATTTTTCCATGTATGATGCAAAGAGAGCCGGATTTGAAAAGGTAATTTTTATCATTAAGAGAGAAAATGAAGAAAGTTTCCGGGCAGCAGTCGGTGACCGGATGTCAGAATACATGGAAGTTTCATATGCATTTCAAGAGCTTTCTAACATTCCGGAGGGATATGAAGTTCCGGAAGGAAGAGTGAAACCATGGGGAACTGCGCATGCAGTGTTAAGCTGCATCGATCAGATCGATGGACCATTTGCCGTTATCAACGCAGATGACTACTATGGCGTTGAAGCATTCCGCCTGATCTACGATTATCTATCCAGTCATCCGGACGATGAGAAATACCGCTATGCAATGGTCGGATACCATCTTGGAAATACTGTGACTGACAACGGACATGTAGCGCGTGGTGTATGCACGTTAAATGAGAGTGGCGAGCTGGAGGCGATCAACGAGAGAACCCGTATTGAGAAGAGAAATGGTGGCATCGCTTATACAGAAGATGACGGCGCAAACTGGACGGAAGTTCCGGCAGATACACTTGTTTCCATGAATATGTGGGGATTTACAGAGAGTATTCTGCGTGAGATTAAAGCAGGATTTCCGGCATTTTTGGATGAAGGATTAAAAGAAAATCCGATGAAATGTGAATATTTCCTGCCGGCAGTTGTCAGCAGACTGCTCGGAGAGGAGAAGGCAACGGCAGCAGTTCTGGAATCAAAGGATAAATGGTACGGTGTTACTTACAAAGAAGATAAACCGGTTGTTGTTGCGGCGATGAAACGTATGAAAGAGGAAGGGTTGTATCCTAAGAATTTATGGGAAAAATAAAAGGATATTAGCAGGAATGTGCAGATTTCTTGAAGAGTACAGGCGAAAAGTGCTATACTTTGCAGGAAATGAAATGAGCACAGGACGATTAGGAGGCAATAAAATGGCAAAGATATTAATAACAGGTGGCGCAGGATATATTGGAAGTCACACTGCACTGGAACTTCTGAAAGAAGGTTATGAGGTTGTTGTATACGATAATCTCTGCAATTCTTCCAGAGAATCACTGAAGAGAGTGGAAGAGCTGACTGGAAAGAGCATTACATTTTATGAAGGAGATGTAATGGATGCAGAAGCTTTGAAAGCAATGTTTGAAGCAGAGAAGATCGATGCGGTTATCCATTGCGCAGCATTAAAAGCAGTTGGAGAATCTGTGCAGAAGCCATTGGAATACTATCGTAATAATATAACAGGTACACTGACGCTAATGGAAGTTATGCAGCAGGTTGGCGTGAAGAATATCGTATTCAGTTCTTCCGCAACAGTATATGGCAATCCGGAGACAATGCCGATCACAGAGGACTGCCCAAAAGGACAGTGCACGAATCCGTATGGATGGACCAAATCCATGATGGAGCAGATCATGACAGATGTGCAGAAAGCCAATCCGAAGATGAATGTAATCCTGCTTCGTTATTTCAATCCGGTTGGCGCGCATGAGAGCGGAAGAATCGGAGAAGATCCGAAAGGTATCCCGAACAATTTGATGCCATATATTTCACAGGTTGCAGTCGGTAAACTTGAAAAACTGGGTGTATTCGGAGACGATTACGACACACCGGACGGAACCGGTGTCCGCGATTACATCCATGTTGTAGACCTTGCAATCGGACATGTAAAAGCAATCAACTACATTTTTACAAATCCGGGATTGGAAGTGATCAACCTCGGAACCGGCGTCGGATATTCTGTTCTTGATATGGTAAAAGCATTTTCAAAGGCATGCGGCAAAGAGATTCCGTATGAGATTAAGCCTCGCAGAGCCGGAGATATTGCTATGTGCTATGCGGATCCGGAGAAGGCATGGAAAGTGCTTGGCTGGAAAGCGGAGAGAGGTCTGGATGAGATGTGTGCAGATTCCTGGAGATGGCAGTCTGCAAATCCGAAAGGATATGAAGCATAGATTTATAACAAAAAAATAAATATGAGATGAGAATGCGAAGGATGAAAAAGCCTTCGCATTTTTTGATCTTTTTGTTGCTTTTCATTTTCTGGCAGGAGTGGTATAATGTTACCATATGTTGAAAAGTCTGAATTCACAAATTAGGGGATAGTCATGGAAGAAAAGAAGAAAGACAGACAGAAGATTCGATTGAAAGGACAGCTCAAATTCTATATGCAGTGGCCGGCAATCATGGCGGTCGTACTGGTAGCACTTAACATATGGATTTATGCCATCAATAAGGGCGCAGGTCTTTTAATGGGTGTATTTGTGCTGATCTATATTATACTTTCGGCGGTTATGTATTTGTACACGAACTCGCTGATGGTAAAGGATCTGATCGAATTTGCTGCGCAATATGGCATTATACAGAATACGCTGCTGAAGGAACTGGCAGTTCCGTATGCGATTCTGCTTGAAGACGGGAAGATCATATGGCTGAACAGTCAGTTTGAGGAGCTGATAGGCGACCGTGCAAAAGGTGACACATATATCAGCAAGATCATGCCGGAACTGAACTGTTCTATTTACCCGCGTCAGGAGAATGATGTGGTACATATGGATGTATTTTTTGAGGAACGGGAGTATCAGGCAGAACTCAGGAGAGTTTCTGCAAGAGGATTCAGTGAGAGGGAACAGGTTCTGGAACTGCCGGAGGAAAAAGAATATTTTATCGCTGTTTATTTACAGGATGTGACGAATCTGAATAAGGCGATCCGTGCAAATGAAGAACAGAGGCTTGTAGCGGGACTTATTTATATTGATAATTATGATGAAGTGATCAACAGTGTAGAAGAAGTCCGACAGTCACTTCTGATGGCGCTTGTGGATCGTAAGATCAATCAGTATATTGCCAAAGTAGATGGAATTGTGAAGAAGATGGAGAATGATAAATACTTTATCGTTGTCCAGAAACAATATTTCAAACAGCTGGAAGACGACCGTTTTTCGATTCTGGAAGATGTGAAGTCTGTGAATATAGGAAATGGAATACCGGCGACATTAAGTATCGGACTGGGACTTAGCAGTGAAGCATATTCGCAGAGTTATAACTATGCCCGTGTAGCTATTGACCTGGCACTTGCAAGAGGCGGCGATCAGGCGGTTATCAAAGACTGCAATGGAATTACATATTACGGCGGCAAGCGGGATCAGACTTCCCGTAATACACGTGTAAAAGCCCGCGTGAAAGCAGAAGCGCTGCGTGAGTTCATTACCGTCAAGGATAAGATCTTTGTTATGGGACATCAGCTTACGGACGTGGATTCTTTTGGTGCGGCGATCGGTATTTACCGTGCGGCAAACGCACTGGAGAAACGAGCATATATCGTTATCAACGAAGTGTCTGCCTCTCTGAAACCACTGTATACTGCTTATGAGAACAATCCGGATTATCCGGAGCGCCTGTTCCTAAATTCGGCAGAAGCGCTGGAACTCGCAGATGAAAGTTCGATGGTAGTTGTTGTGGATACGAACCGCCCGGGTATGACAGAATGTGAAGAACTGCTTCATGTTGCGAAGACGATCGTTGTGCTTGACCACCACAGACAGAGCAGTGATAATATTGACAATGCGCTGCTGTCTTACATTGAACCGTATGCGTCTTCGGCGTGCGAGATGGTTTCGGAAGTTCTGCAGTATATTGTGGATGATATTAAGATTCCGAATCTGGAGGCAAGCAGTCTCTATGCCGGTATTATGATCGACACGAATAATTTTATGAATAAGACAGGTGTGCGTACATTTGAAGCAGCCGCATTTCTGAGAAGAAGCGGTGCGGATATTACACTGGTGCGTAAGATGTTCCGTGACGATATGGAATCTTACCGTGCAAAAGCGCAGATCATCAGCAGTGCGGAAGTATACCATAACAAATATGCGATCGCCAGAGGAGAGAATCTGACGATTGAGAGCCCGACGATTATCGGTGCACAGGCAGCAAATGAATTATTGGATATTAACGAAGTGAAAGCTTCTTTTGTACTGACTACTTACAATGGAAGAATCTATGTAAGCGCCAGATCAATTGATGAAGTCAATGTACAGATCATTATGGAGCGTCTCGGCGGTGGCGGTCATATGAACGCATCCGGGGCACAGTTTGACCACACAGACATGGATGAGGCTGTTGCAGATTTGAAACAGGTCATCGATGACGTGATAGAAGGAGGAGAAATCGAATAATGAAAGTAATTTTAAAAGAAGATGTAAAATCCCTTGGGAAAAAAGGTGAGATTGTAAATGTAAGTGACGGATATGCAAGAAACTTTATCCTGAAGACGGGAAAAGGTATCGAAGCAAATACAAAGAACCTGAACGATCTGAAACTCAAGAAAGCAAATGATGACAAAGTAGCACAGGAGCATTACGAGGCTGCTGTAGAACTTGGCAAGAAGATCGAAGCAGGTAAGATCGAGGTTTCCATTAAGACAGGAGAAGGCGGAAAAGCCTTTGGTTCTGTATCTTCCAAAGAGATCGCAACAGAAGTAAAAGCACAGATGGAACTGGAAGTAGATAAGAAAAAAGTACAGTTGAAAGATGCGATCAAAGCACTTGGAACATACGAAGTGCCGATCAAATTACATCCGAAAGTAACAGCCAAATTAAAGGTTATCGTGAAAGAGGAAGCGTAGGAGGAAAACGATGGAAGAGACACTCATCAAACGGGTGATGCCTCACAGCGTGGAAGCAGAGCAGTCAGTAGTTGGTGCGATGCTGATGGACAAGGATGCCATTCTTGCAGCCTCGGAGATTATTTGCGGTGACGATTTTTACCAGAATGCGTACGGTGTAATCTTTGATTCTATGGTAGAGCTTTTTAATGAAGGCAAGCCGGTGGATCTGATCACTTTGCAGGAACGTCTGAAAGAGAAGGAAGTGCCGCCGGAGATCTCCAGTCTGGAATTTGTGCGTGATCTGGTTGCGGCAGTGCCGACATCGGCAAATGTGCGTTACTATGCGCAGATCGTGTCGGATAAAGCAGTCATGCGTAAGCTGATCAAGATGAATGACGAGTTGTCGAATATCTGCTATGCGGGAAATGAACCACTGGAATCTGTGTTGGAAAAGACAGAAAAATCTGTATTTCAGCTACTTCAGAACCGGAATGCCGGAGAGTATGTGCCAATCAGACAGGTTGTTATGAATGCACTGGAGAAAGTTGAAAAAGCATCGAAGAGCAAGGGAACTGTTACGGGAATTCCGACCGGATTTATTGATCTGGATTATAAACTGTCCGGATTGCAGCCATCGGATCTCGTTCTGGTTGCGGCAAGACCTTCCATGGGTAAGACGGCGTTTGTTTTGAATATTGCACAGTACGTTGCATTTAAGAAAGATAAATGCACCGCTATTTTCAGCCTTGAGATGTCGAAGGAACAGCTGGTAAACCGACTGTTCTCGTTGGAATCACAGGTAGATGCGCAGGCACTCAGAACCGGTAATATGAAGGATTCTGACTGGGAGAAACTGATTGAAGCAGCAGGAATTATCGGGCAGTCGAATCTGATCATTGATGATACACCGAGTATTTCGATTTCAGAACTGCGGTCCAAATGCAGAAAATACAAGATGGAACACGGACTGGATTTGATCATCATTGACTACTTGCAGTTGATGAGCGGAAGTGTCGGAGGACGTTCCGAATCGAGACAGCAGGAGATTTCGGATATTTCCAGATCTTTAAAAGCGCTCGCCAGAGAGCTGAATGTGCCGGTGATCGCACTGTCACAGCTTAGCCGTGCAGTAGAACAGCGACCGGATAAGCGTCCAATGCTTTCGGATCTGCGTGAATCCGGAGCAATCGAACAGGATGCGGACGTTGTTATGTTTATTTACCGTGATGAATATTACAACAAAGATTCTGAATATAAGAAGCAGGCAGAGATTATTATTGCAAAACAAAGAAACGGCCCGGTAGGGACCGTTCATCTGGCTTGGCTCGGCGAATACACGAAGTTCGCAAATCTAAGCAGGCAGGAAAATACGCCTTAGTTTACTGACTGGACCGTGGTCTGCGGCAGCTCTCCGGAAGGATTGCTGTTGCCGGATTAGCTGGTCCAGTTTTTTAAACTGCTGTTCTTCCTGACGCTCCTTTGCATCCAGTAGGAATGACATTTCCTTACTGAACATGGAGAGCAGTACTTCGTTGTTATTTTCCAGCATCCGCTTCATATGTAACTGTTCTTTTGTGCGGCGGATATCCGGGATCAATGCTTTGAGTTCGGAAAAAGGTACTCCCTGTTCGTATAATTCTTTTACACAGTTATACAGTCTGGCATCGTCCTTTGTTTCACGTCTGAGTTGTTCCAGTGCCTTGCTCATTGTAAAACCCCCTTATTATAATAATAGAACTTCTGACGGGACAAGTATAGCATGTGCAATGTGCGAAATACGTCAAACGGTGAAAGGTGAATAAATAAAAACGAAGTTTCTTAATTACATGAAAAGAGCACTGATCCCGGAAAATCCGGAAACAATGCTCTTTGTTACGTTCATATGAATAACGATTAGCCCTGAGAGATAGCTCCTGTAGGACACTGAGCTGCACAAGCTCCACAGTCAACACAAGAATCAGCATTGATCTCGTAATGATCTGCTCCCTGAGAAATAGCTCCTACTGGACATTCTGCTTCGCATGCTCCACAGCTAACACATTCATCACCAATTACGTGTGCCATAGGTATGTACCTCCTTTTTATGATTGACAATTTACGTCTCTCACTATAATAATACAAATGAAAAAAATATACAAGAGGACAAAAGAAAAATCAATTCAAAAGAAAATTTAAGAAATTTTTCAACAAATTTTCAAAATTATGGTGTATAGTGTTTGTTGTTAAGATTACATCTGCATTTAACAATATGAAAAAAATGTGACAGATCAGAAGAGGGAGAGAAGAAATCATGAAAAATTTCAAAAAGATCGTTGCGTTATTGATAAGCATAACACTTCTGGCAGCAGGATGCGGTTCGCAGAAGAGTTCTTCTGAAGAGGAGAAAGAAACGACGAAGAAAGCAGAGAATAAAAAAATTACTAAAGAAGAATCTGCGCAGGCGAAGCTGGATGTGGTTAATCCGGCTGCTTACAATAATGCAGAAGGATTAAAACTGGAAAAAGGAACTTATATTTCTATTATAGGTAAGGCGAGTACCGGTGAGTACTGGAGCGAAGTAAAGAAAGGTGTAGAGAAAGCCACTGATGATATCAATGAGAATCTGGGCTATACAGGCAAAGATAAAGTGAAAATAACTTTCAATGCACCGGCGGATGCGGACGATGTAGACCAGCAGGTGAATCTTCTGGACGAAGAACTGGCGAGAGAGCCGGCGGCACTTGCAATTTCCATAGCCGATGAGCAGTCCTGCAAAGTACAGTTTGATATGGCGGCAGACAATGAGATTCCGATTGTGGCATATGACTGCGGAAGTGATTATCAGGGACTGATGGCAACGGTATCGACAGATAACACCAAGTCGGCAAAAGAAGCAGCAGATAAACTGGCAGAGGCGATGAGCAGCAAAGGAAAGGTTCTTATCCTTGCACATGATTCAAAATCCATGGCGGCAAAAGAGAGAGTTGCAGGATTCAAGGCAGAATTAAAAAAGAAATATCCGAAAATGTCAGTTGCAAACGTTTATTATATGGATAACATTGAAAAATTACAGAAAAATGTTGCTGCTGAGATCAACACTGGTACTTATGCAAGAAGTACGGACGGAGATGCAAGACTGCGTACCGGTGATGAGAAAATCAATCCGACTGATATCACAGAAGATGATATCATTGATTATTATTTGCAGAAACATCCAGATGTGTGCGGATGCTTTGCAACGAACGCGACTGCTGTAAAGACCATTGTTTCCGGCATGGACAGAACAAAAAAAGACAATGTTATGGTAGTTGGCTATGATGCAGACAAAGAAGAAATCGATATGCTCAAAAAAGGAAAAGTTGATGGCCTGGTTGTACAGAATCCATACGCAATGGGATATGCATCTGTGATCGCAGCGGCGAGATCAGCCCTTTCCATGGGAAATGAATCAGTCGTGGATACCGGATATACATGGATCACGAAGAGTAATCTGAATGATAATGAAGTTAAGAAAATGCTATATAATGAATAAAGAAAATGAACTGTGAGAGTACACAATGAAAAGTGATCGGCAGACATCATAAGATTAAGAAACGCAAGGGAGGAACAGAAAATGAACAGAGAACAGGCATATGAGATTTTACACAAATATATGAAAGGAGAGCGTTACCTTCAACATTCTTATGCAGTGGAAGCGATTATGAGAGGGCTTGCGAAGAAACTGGCTCCGGATGATGTGGAATACTGGGGAATCGCGGGACTTCTGCATGACCTGGATGAGGAGCAGTGCGACTGGCAGAATGACCTGAGCGTACACGGACCGACTTCTGTGGAAATCCTGAAAAAAGAAGGTGTGGAAGATCAGGTGCTGTTTGATGCGATTTGTGCACACAATCCGAAAAGCGGAGTGAAGGCAAAGACAAATATCCAGTATGCACTTCTGGCAGCAGATCCGATGAGCGGATTTGTAAAGGCTGTAGCACAGATTTATCCGGATAAAAAAGTCGCAAGTGTAAAACATAAATCCGTGATGAAACGATTTAATGAATTGCGTTTTGCAGCAGGCGCTAACAGAGATTATATGGAAGCAATCGAATTTACAGGTCTGAGCCTGGACAATCTGATCGATGTGGCGCTGGAAGAAATGTGTGCGATTGCAGATGAACTGGGACTTTAAAACGTGACGCTTTACAGTGAAAAAGCAAGAGAAAGGTTCCGCTAAAAAAACAGGAAAAACTAGTGAAAACCCTTGACAACAGCGAGGATTCGTACTAAGATAAACAGGCGTGCATGAAGATGCATTGTGTTTTTGTGCGCCAAAGATTCATGAAAATGAAGCAGCTTATTAAAATCATAGGAGGTGAAAGAGAATGCCAACATTTAACCAGTTAGTAAAGAAGGGACGTCAGACATCTGTAAAGAAGTCTACAGCTCCAGCGCTTCAGAAAGGGTATAACTCTTTAAGAAAGAGAAGTACAGACGCATCTTCCCCACAGAAGAGAGGTGTATGTACAGCTGTTAAGACAGCAACACCGAAGAAGCCTAACTCAGCACTTAGAAAAATCGCCAGAGTTCGTCTTTCAAACGGTATTGAAGTAACAAGCTACATCCCAGGTGAAGGACACAACCTTCAGGAGCATAGCGTTGTTCTGATTCGTGGAGGAAGAGTAAAAGACCTTCCAGGTACACGTTATCACATCGTCAGAGGTACACTTGATACAGCAGGTGTAGCTAAGAGAAGACAGGCACGTTCTAAATACGGTGCTAAGAGACCAAAAGACGCTAAGAAATAAATCAAATAATTAGCGAATCTAGAATCTAGAAACTGTAGTCACAAACAGAACTATGATTAAGTAAGCTGCAAGGTATATAAATATGTATGCCCAGCGCTACACATGATCATTAGAAAGACACATGTGAGTACCGATGAATTAAATTATATGTTTAAGGAGGGAAGGACCGTGCCACGTAAAGGACATACTCAGAAAAGAGACGTATTAGCGGATCCGTTATACAACAATAAAGTGGTTACAAAGCTGATCAACAACATCATGCTTGATGGTAAGAAAGGCGTAGCTCAGAAGATTGTATATGGAGCATTTGAAAGAATTGCGGAAAAAGCCGATAAGCCAGCTATCGAAGTATTCGAAGAGGCTATGAACAACATCATGCCAGTACTTGAGGTAAAGGCAAGACGTATCGGTGGAGCAACATACCAGGTACCGATCGAGGTCAGAGCTGATAGAAGACAGGCTTTAGCACTTCGTTGGATTACATTGTATTCTCGTAAAAGAGGAGAAAAGACAATGGAAGAGAGACTGGCAAACGAACTTCTGGATGCAGCAAACAATACAGGCGCATCTGTAAAGAAGAAAGAAGATATGCACAAGATGGCAGAAGCAAACAAAGCATTTGCTCATTATCGTTTCTAATTATTTAGGAGGCTACAATGGCTGGAAGAGAATACCCATTAGAGAGAACCAGAAATATCGGTATCATGGCTCATATTGATGCAGGAAAGACTACACTTACAGAGCGTATTCTTTACTATACCGGTGTAAACTATAAAATTGGTGATACTCATGAAGGAACTGCTACCATGGACTGGATGGAACAGGAGCAGGAAAGAGGTATCACAATCACTTCAGCAGCTACAACTTGTCACTGGACATTGGAAGAGAATTGCAAACCGAAACCGGGCGCTTTAGAGCACCGTATCAATATCATTGATACACCGGGACACGTTGACTTTACAGTTGAGGTTGAGCGTTCACTTCGTGTACTTGACGGAGCTGTAGGTGTGTTCTGCGCAAAGGGTGGTGTTGAGCCGCAGTCAGAGAACGTTTGGCGTCAGGCTGACACATATAACGTACCACGTATGGCATTCATCAATAAGATGGATATCCTTGGTGCAGATTTTTACAATGCCGTAGAGCAGATTAAGACAAGACTTGGTAAGAATGCTATCTGTCTGCAGCTGCCAATCGGTAAAGAAGATGATTTCAAGGGAATCATCGACCTGATGGAAATGAAAGCTTACATCTACAATGATGAAAAAGGTGATGACATTTCTATCGTAGATATTCCGGAAGATATGAAAGATGATGCAGAACTTTATCGTACAGAATTAGTAGAGAAGATCTGTGATCTGGATGATGATCTTATGATGGAATATCTGGAAGGAAACGAACCTTCTATCGAAGATATGAAGAAAGTTTTAAGAAAAGCTACATGTGAGTGTACAGCTGTTCCGGTATGCTGTGGATCTGCTTACAGAAACAAAGGTGTACAGAAACTGTTGGATGCTATTCTTGAATACATGCCGGCTCCGACAGACATTCCTCCAATCGAGGGTGTTGACGAAGACGGAAATGATGTTGTAAGACATTCTTCAGATGAAGAACCGTTCTCAGCACTTGCATTTAAGATTATGACAGACCCATTCGTTGGTAAACTGGCATACTTCAGAGTTTACTCTGGTACAATGAACGCAGGTTCCTATGTACTGAATGCAACAAAGAACAAAAAAGAGCGTGTGGGACGTATCCTGCAGATGCATGCTAATAAGAGAGAAGAACTTTCAAAAGTATATTCTGGAGATATTGCTGCAGCAATCGGATTTAAGTTCACTTCAACAGGTGATACAATCTGTGACGAGCAGCATCCGGTAATTCTGGAGTCCATGGAATTCCCAGAGCCGGTTATCGAGCTCGCTATCGAGCCTAAGACAAAAGCTTCTCAGGGTAAACTTGGTGAGTCTTTAGCAAAACTTGCTGAAGAAGACCCGACATTCCGTGCTCATACAGATCAGGAAACTGGTCAGACAATCATCGCAGGAATGGGTGAGCTTCACCTGGAAATCATCGTAGACAGACTTCTGCGTGAGTTTAAGGTAGAGGCTAATGTAGGTGCTCCACAGGTTGCTTACAAAGAAGCATTTACAAAAGCAGTTGACGTTGACAGCAAATATGCTAAACAGTCAGGTGGACGTGGACAGTACGGACACTGTAAAGTTAAATTTGAGCCAATGGATGTTAACGGTGAGGAGACATTCAAATTCGAATCTTCTGTAGTCGGAGGAGCTATTCCGAAAGAATACATTCCGAAGATCGGTGAAGGTATCGAAGAGGCTATGCAGTCTGGTATCCTTGGAGGATTCCCGGTTGTTGGTCTTAAGGCTAACGTATATGATGGTTCTTACCATGAAGTCGATTCAAGTGAAATGGCATTCCACATTGCCGGATCATTAGCATTCAAGGATGCTATGAAGAAGGCAGCTCCGGTACTTCTTGAGCCTATTATGAAGGTTGAAGTTACTATGCCGGAAGAGTACATGGGTGACGTTATTGGTGACATTAACTCACGTCGTGGACGTATCGAAGGAATGGATGATCTTGGCGGCGGTAAGATCGTTCATGGATATGTTCCGTTGTCCGAGATGTTCGGATATTCTACAGATCTTCGTTCCAGAACACAGGGACGTGGTAACTACTCAATGTTCTTCGAGAAATATGAACCAGTTCCGAAGTCTGTACAGGAAAAAGTATTATCCAGCAAAAACGACTAATAATCGTTAAAAAGCTTGAAAAAAGCTTGAAAAGTGCTTGAAAAACCTACTGATATGAAATATAATCAGAGATAGCCGAGCAAACGTAAATTATAAATTTGCCTTTTATGGCACTATAATAAGGAGGATTATTCAAAATGGCTAAAGCTAAATTTGAAAGAACAAAACCGCATTGTAATATCGGTACTATCGGTCACGTTGACCACGGTAAAACAACTCTTACAGCTGCTATCACAAAAACTCTTTCTCAGAGAGTAGCAGGAAACGCTGCTGTAGATTTTGAAAACATTGATAAGGCTCCAGAAGAGAGAGAGCGTGGAATCACTATTTCTACAGCTCACGTTGAGTATGAGACAGAGAAACGTCACTATGCACACGTTGACTGCCCAGGACATGCTGACTACGTTAAGAACATGATCACTGGTGCTGCTCAGATGGATGGAGCTATCCTTGTTGTAGCTGCTACTGATGGTGTTATGGCTCAGACAAGAGAGCATATCCTGCTTTCTCGTCAGGTAGGTGTACCGTACATCGTAGTATTCATGAACAAATGTGATATGGTAGATGACGAAGAACTTCTTGAATTAGTAGAGATGGAAATTCGTGAACTGTTAGACGAGTATGAGTTCCCAGGAGATGACACACCGATCATCCAGGGATCAGCTCTTAAAGCTCTTGAAGATCCTTCAGGAGAGTGGGGAGACAAGATCATGGAACTTATGGATGCTGTTGACAGCTACATTCCAGACCCACAGCGTGCAACAGACCAGCCATTCCTGATGCCTGTAGAGGATGTATTCTCTATCACAGGACGTGGAACAGTTGCTACTGGTAGAGTAGAGCGTGGTGTTCTTCATGTATCTGACGAGGTTGAAATCGTTGGTATTCACGAAGAAACAAAGAAAACTGTTGTAACAGGTGTTGAGATGTTCCGTAAGCTTCTTGATGAGGCTCAGGCTGGAGATAACATCGGAGCTCTGCTTCGTGGTATCCAGAGAACTGAAATCGAAAGAGGACAGGTTCTTGTTAAACCAGGTTCAGTAACATGCCACCACAAATTCACAGCTCAGGTTTATGTACTGACAAAAGATGAAGGTGGACGTCATACTCCATTCTTCAACAACTATCGTCCACAGTTCTACTTCAGAACAACAGACGTAACAGGTGTTTGCGATCTGCCAGAAGGTGTAGAAATGTGCATGCCTGGAGATAACGTAGAAATGACAATCGAACTGATCCATCCAGTAGCTATGGAGCAGGGACTTCGTTTCGCTATCCGTGAAGGTGGACGTACTGTAGGATCAGGACGTGTTGCTACAATCATCGAGTAATACAATCTGAATATAGATTTGTTATCGCAAGATAACGTTGTGTCCAAACGTAAGATACCCGTAGAACTTCGGTTCTACGGGTTTTTCTGTTGCCTGGAAATGTACAAAAGAGTGGAAAAGAATAACGAACAGTATAGAAAAACGGTTGCCGGGAGAGTGTCCTGACAACCGTTTGTGATAACAGAATGATAACAAAATATATAATTTTCGCAAATATGATAACAGATAAAGTGGATTTATCCACAAATCAGAGATTTGCCTGTGGATTAAGTCAGATCATATGTCTTGATCTCATTACCTTCAGTGCCCTTTTTAACGATGGTATGACAACCTATCGTAGTTCCCATAGCACGCAGTTTCCATTCTTCTTGGGTAGCGTTCAGCTTATCCAATTCTTCCTGTCTTTTATCTTCATTTTCGATAGCTAATATTTCAGCTTTTTCCTTTTCATAGACATTTTTAAATTGACACCATTTCCTGAAAAAGTCCTGCATTGTAGGATTATCGAACGTCAGTGAAACCTTCTGATCAGGTGTTTCTGCAAGTGAGAGGTTCACTGAATCATCAATAGAAAACAACAGAGAGAGTACATCTCCGACTGTTTCAATATTAAAATCCAGAAAAACACTTACATTTAATCCCAGTGCAGTTGCTATCTTTTCTAACTGATCCGGTTTTGGATTCCGGATTCCCAGTTCATATTTTCTGATCGTTCCTACGTTAATGCCGGACAGCTCGGCTAACTGTATCTGACTGTATCCTCTGAATTCCCGGAATGCCCGGATTTTTTTACCTACCATAATGTGCTGCCTCCTTAATAATATTTGTGATTCTATTCTAGCACAAAAGTGAATGATGCGAAAGAGGTTGATTTTTACATAGCCTGATAATGTAGAATGGAATATAAAAATAAAATTCGCAAAAGGTTATTGACAAAGTCACAAAAGTGAATTATAGTAAAAAACATCAAAAGAGTCACAAAAGTGACTGGAAAGGAGGACGCTATGAGAACTAATTATATGATGACTGTTGATGATGTCATGGAAGAATTAGGAGTGAAACGCAGTAAAGCATATTCTATTCTAAAGCAACTCAACGATGAACTGGCAAAGGAAGGATATGTGGCAGTTCGTGGAAAGATTCCACGTCCCTACTGGGAAACAAAATTTTATGGATGCTCTCAGAGAGCAGTGTGAAGGAGGTTTTAAGATGTCAGCTTACAAGGACAAAACACAGGGAACCTGGTATGTGAGCTTCCGCTATATTGACTGGACAGGTAAGAAAACGCAGAAGCTGAAAAGAGGGTTCAAGACAAAGAAAGAAGCATTGAATTATGAAAAGGAATTCATAAGAAAGACTGCAGCGGATATGAAAATGGAGATGAACAGTTTTATTCAAGTCTATTTTGAAGATAAAAAGAATGAACTGAAAGAAAATTCAATCCGTAACAAGCAGCACATGATGAACAAGCACATTGTTCCGTATTTTGGAACAAGAAAAATGAATGAGATCACACCGGCAGAGATTATCCAGTGGCAGAACACCATTCAGGAAAAAGGTTACAGCAAGACTTATGAGCGTATGATTCAGAATCAGTTAAATGCACTGTTTAATCATGCACAGAAAATTTACAATCTGAAGGAAAATCCATGTAAGAAAGTAAAAAAGATGGGGAAATCGGATGCTAATAAGCTGGAATTTTGGACGAAAGCAGAATATGACAGCTTTATCGCCGGGATTGAGCCAGAGAGTGAGGATTATCTGATATTTGAAATCCTGTTCTGGACAGGAATCAGGGAAGGAGAACTTCTGGCATTGAGTCTTTCAGACTTTGATATGAGTGGTAATCTTTTGCATATCAATAAGACTTATAACCGGATCAGAAAAAGAGATGTGATTGATACTCCAAAAACAGAAAATTCAGTCCGTACCATTGATATTCCTAATTTTCTTAAAGAAGAGGTGCAGGAGTATGCGAAGATGCATTATGGATTTCCGGAAAATCAGCGGTTATTTCCGATTGTGGCGAGAACACTGCAGAAACGGCTCAAGAAATATGAAGCATTGACCGGTGTAAAACCAATCAGAGTGCATGATATCCGTCACAGCCATGTAGCATATCTGATTTATCAGGGTGTAGAGCCACTGATCATCAAGGAAAGACTGGGGCACAAAGATATTCAGATGACATTAAACACTTATGGTCACCTGTATCCGTCACAGCAAAAAAAGGTAGCTGAGATGTTGGACAACAAACGTTAAATATGGAGGAAAAGACACATGAAAACAAAGAAAGTAGTCAGAAAAATATTTGATACGCTCAATTACAGTAAGAAGCTGAAGATAAGTTCTATTTTACCGGATCGAGATTCGGATTATGCGATTCTTCTTGAATTAGAGGATGGAAGCAAATTTGAAATTATCATTATCCCAACAAGGAGATTCGTATAAGGAGTGGAACTATGGCTACTAACAGACAAAAAGAAAAAGCCCAGACAAAATATCTGAGCAAGTTCTCTGATAATCAGATTCACTGATATATCATCTTGGCAGATTCAGTATATCACGAATTGAACGATACAACAATTCCCGAATATCTGTTCATCAGAGACTTGCCCGGAGGGGCAGGAGGTAGAAGTGACATTATTTGAACAGGTAAAAGAATGTGTGACAGCCAGACAGGCTGCGGAGCATTACGGGATTAAAGTAAAAAGAAATGGAATGGCGTGTTGTCCGTTTCATAAAGACAGACACCCAAGTATGAAGGCAGATAAAATATATCACTGCTTTGCATGTGGAGTGGGCGGTGATGCGATAGATTTTACAGCAAGGTTATTTGGAATATCACAGTATGAAGCTGCGAAAAAGATGATAGAAGATTTTGGACTGGATATAAAAATCGAAGACAGAAACAAATACAAAAGGACGCACCAAAGCAGGAATACTTTGATATCAAAGAAACCTAAAGTTGTGATGATCAGAGAAAAACTGGAGCAGTGGTTGAAACATGCAACAGACGTGCTGATCAGATATCTGAAATGGATTCAGTTTTGGAAAGAGTTTTACAGACCAGAACCAGAAGAAGAGTGGCACGAATTATTTACGGAGGCATTGGCAAATGAAAGAAAGATAAATGACTATCTGGACGTGCTGATGTTTGGAACAGGAGAAGAGATTGTAGAGTTTTTCAAGATGAAGAGAAGGGAGGTTGAAAAAATTGAAGAAAGAATTAACGAATATCAGCGAGAAGTCCTTAATGGAATTAGAAGATATTGTGAACGAGGAGATGCTTACAGTAGAAGATGTCAATGATATGTTGGAGCATACGGATAAAGGAAGAACAAAGCAGACAATCAGAAATTGTGTAACGGTACTTCAAAATGATCCAGTGCTGAAAAAAGCAATTAAGAGGAATGAACTTTCCGGAAGAATGGACATTGTGAAAGAGGTGCCTTGGGAACGGAGAAGCGAGAGCCTCACAGTGACAGATACGGACGATAGTAATCTAAAGATGTATCTGGAAGATAATTATGAGATTACTAGTGAACGAGTAATAAAAAAAGGAGTAGATATTGTTTCCAATGAAAATAAGTATCATCCGATTCGAGATTATCTGGAGAGCCTAATGTGGGATGGCGTTCCACGTATTGAGAATTTACTTCCACGGTTTCTTGGAGCTGAAAAGAACAGTTATACGACTGGCGTGATGAAAATGCATATGCTGGCAGCAATATCCAGGATATATGAACCAGGAATAAAGTATGATATTATGCTTTGCCTGGTAGGAAGTCAGGGAGCTGGAAAATCTACATTTTTTAAATATCTGGCAATAAATGACGATTGGTTCAGTGACAATCTGGATCACCTGGATGATGAAAATATTTATAGGAAATTACAGAACCATTGGATTATAGAGATGGGAGAAATGAAAGCAACTGTTACTGCAAAGAACATTGAACAGATAAAATCGTTTCTAAGCAGACAGAAAGAAACTTACAAAGTTCCTTATGAGGTTTATCCAGAGGACAGACCACGACAGTGTGTATTTTGTGGAACATCGAATGACCTAAATTTTCTTCCATTGGATAGAACCGGAAACAGGAGATTTGCCCCAGTTATGACAGATATAACAAAAGCAAAAGTTCATATTCTAGACAATGAAGAAGAGAGCAGAGCTTATATTGTACAGGCATGGGCAGAGGCTATGGTGCTTTATCAACAGGGAAATGTATACCTCAGTTTTACAAAAGAGATTGAGGAAGAAGCGAAGAAACTGCAGAAAGAATTTATGCCGGAAGATACAAATGCAGGAATTATCCAGGCGTTTCTTGATGACTATGAAGACGATTATGTATGTACAAAGCTTTTGTTTGATGATGCACTGCATCGGACAGGTGAGATGAAACAATGGGAAAGCAAAGAAATTGCAAATATTATGAATAATGCAATAGAAGGATGGAAACAACACGGTACTCACCGTTTTGGAAAGGAATATGGCATCCAGCGGTCATGGAAACGAATAGAAGGTATTGAGAAAAAAGACAAAGACGGATTCATGGAAGTACCGGAACAGTTGGAGATACCGTTTGAGTAAAGATTATTGTAAACGATGTAAACGGAACTTGAAGGAAAAACTTAAAAAGTTAACTTTTAAAATCTTTTGAGCCCCGTTTACAAATTCCGTTTACAAACTGGAAAGGAGCAGACAATGATGAAACAGGGAAGATTAGGATATAACAGCAGCAATGGAAGATATGGATTATTATCATCAGACTTATGGATTGATACAGGATTTCATTGTGGAGAAGGACTGGAAGTGCTGGTAGATGATGAATGGGTACAGACCAGAATGGAGATGAATCTGGCAAGAGAATGGTATCTGGTGGGGACACCTTACTGCGGAAATCTGGAATATGTGCAGGCGAGAATATCGGAATAAACAGGTCTACGATTCGTTTCAGTCGGTGCAGAACAGACGTCCATAAGGACGTTATGCCCCCTGCAGGGCGCAAGGGGACTTTTGATGGACGGTACGGCTGTCGAAAGTGCTTTTGCGTTACTTTTGACAAAAGTAACAAAACCGCCGTATCCGGCGAAAGTTTCTTAAATATCGCCATGTCTGGCGTAAATAAAAATTATGTGCCATATCTGGCACTCAAACAGAAAAGAGGTGAGAAAATTTATGATGAAACGAACAATCAGTGGCATGATCGGAGCCGGTTCACTGGCTCATAACAGACGGGATTTTGTAGCAGAAAATGTAGATCCGGACAGAGTACAATTGAACATTTGTTATAAGAATGAGAATCTAAAAGAAGTTTATAAAGAGTTGTTTGACGATGCGGTGGAGAGATACAATATCGGGAAAAGAAAGGATCGGCAAATTGCAAATTATTATGAAAAAATCCGACAGGGCAAACAGGAGAAGCTGTTCCATGAAGTGATATTCCAGATTGGTAATCGTGAGGATATGGCGGTGGGAACAACAGAAGGAAATCTGGCTGTAAAGGTACTGGATGAATATGTAAAAGATTTCCAGAAGCGGAATCCGACACTTCGGGTATTTGGCTGCTATCTGCATCAGGACGAAGCTACTCCGCATCTGCATATTGACTTTGTTCCTTATGTGACCAACTGGAAGGGAAAAGGAATGGATACCAGAGTCTCACTGAAACAGGCATTGAAAAGTCTTGGATTTCAAGGCGGAAATAAGCATGATACAGAACTGAATCAGTGGATAAACCATGAAAAGGAAGTACTGGCGGAAATCGCAAAGCAACATGGAATTGAATGGGAGCAGAAAGGTACACATGAAGAGCATCTGGATGTTTACAATTTCAAAAAGAAAGAGCGTAAGAAGGAGGTGCAGGAACTGGAACAGGAAAAAGAAAATCTGACAGCAGAGAATGAAGGTCTGACTTCTCAGATTGCGGACGCAAGGGCAGATATTAAGCTTCTGGAAGAAGAAAAAATTCAGTTCCAGAAAGATAAAGAAACAGCGGAAAGACGTGCTGAGAAAGCAGAAACAGAATTGAAAAAACTGGAAGACAGAAGAGAATTTCTGCAACCGGTGATGGATAATGTCAGTAAGGAAATAAAAGAATATGGAATGATCAAAACATTTTTACCGGAAGCTACAGCATTGGAACGTGCGGTAACTTATCGGGAGAAGAAAATCAAACCATTGTTTATTGAAATGAAAAATAAAATCGGTGCAATGGCTGCACAGGTGAAAGAACTCACCAGAGAAAGAGATAACTGGAAAAGTAAGTTTCAGGAGAAAAAGAAGGAGTACGAAGATACAAAAAGTGAACTGGCAGAAGTTCAGAAAGATTATCAGAAATTGTCAGGTGAGAAAGAAATACTGCAGGGAATTGCAGACAGATATAACCGACTTTTACGCATGTTGGGGAAAGATATGGTAGAACGACTGGTGCAGGACGATATCCGGATGCAGGCGGAACTTGAAGCGAAAAAACAGAAAGAACAGAAAGAACAAATGCCGAAAAAAATAGGCGACCGCATACAATGGGCAAGAGAACGAAGTGAAGAACACAATGCACAGATAAAGAAGAATAAAACGAAATACAGAGGAATGGAGTTGTAAGAATATGAAGAAACAGATTTATGATGAAAAGAACGGACTGAGCTACACACTGCATGGAGATTATTATCTGCCGGATCTGGAAATCAATGAGGAAGAACCTGCATATGGAAAATATGGAATGATGCGAAAGCAGTTTCTGAAAGAACACCGGAGTGCAAGGTATCAGTATCTGGTACTGACCGGGAAACTGACGGAGCATTTAAATCAGGTTGATAAGGAAGCAAGAGAAAAAGTCGAGATACTGATGGAGCAGATGGTTGAACAGTGGGGAGTGACAGAAGAACTGAAGATGCAGGATCAGGTGGAATGGGTGAGGAGGATGAATAATATTAAGAATATTGCAGAAGAAAGTGTCATGAAAATTATATATTCATAGTAGTGGATAACCAATAAAAGGAAAAAAGCAAACGAAAGTATGTTCGTATTTTCGCTTGCTTTTTAAATTGCATTAGAGTATAATAGGGAAAAAACAGGTATAAATATATTCCCAGGAGTGATGAGAATGAGACAGGTACATATAAGAGTAGACGATGAGTTATATAATGAATTGAATTCTTATTCAGAAAAGAATGAACTGAGTATGCAGGACTGTGTCAGAGAAGCAGTAGCATATTATATGAGTGATGTAAAAAAGAAGAAGAATACAGGAAAAGAGAAAAAATTTACATTTATTGATCTTTTTGCCGGGATTGGTGGTATGCGTATTGCATTTGACCGGGCCGGCGGTCAATGTGTTTATTCAAGTGAATGGAACAAATACAGTCAGCAGACCTATTTTGCAAATTTTGGAGAACAGCCGGAAGGGGATATTACAAAAGTTAATGCTGCAGATATTCCGGATCATGACATTCTGGTTGCCGGATTTCCGTGTCAGCCTTTTTCAATAGCCGGGGTATCAAAGAAAAACAGTATGGGAAGAGCTACTGGATTTGAGGATAAAACACAGGGCACATTGTTTTTTGATGTCTGCAGGATATTGAAAGAAAAAAGACCAAAAGCATTTATGCTTGAAAATGTTAAAAATTTATGCAGCCATGATAAAGGAAGAACTTTTCAGGTAATCAGAGAGTCACTGGAAGAGTTGGACTATGAAATTTTCTATAAAGTTCTGGATGGACAGAATTATGTTCCTCAGCACAGAGAGAGAATATTAATTGTAGGATTTGACAGAGAACGCTATGGAGATAAAATTGATTTTGAGTTTAATCTTACACCACGTGTTCCAAAACCCGTTATGAGAGATATTCTTGATGAAGAAGTTGCAGATAAATACACATTGTCTGATAAATTGTGGACATATCTGCAGAATTACGCAGCAAAGCATCGGGCAGCCGGTAATGGATTTGGATATGGAATAGCCCCTTTGGATGGAGTGTCCCGGACATTGAGTGCCAGGTATTACAAAGATGGATCGGAAGTGCTTATTGCACAGGAAGGAAAGAATCCGAGAAGGTTGACTCCGAGAGAATGTGCAAGATTGCAGGGATTCCCGGATACATTTAAGATTCCTGTTTCGGATACACAGGCATATAAGCAATTTGGAAATTCTGTAGTCGTTCCATTAATGGGAGAAGTTGCAAAACTGATAGTTAACAACATTGAAACAATGGATAATGAGAAAGAACAGGATATACAGAGGAAGGTGATTTAAATGTCAGCAGGCTATGCGGAAATTGCGATAACATCAGTGTTAAACAGTGAAAAAAGCTTTTGCAAATTTCTTTCGGCAAATGATACAGGTGCGACCGGTGCTCATCAGTCGGGAATCCTGATTTCAAAAACTGCGATGGAAATGTTGTTCTCCAGAGAACAGCTTGAACAGGAGGGAATACCTAAAAGGACTGTAAAAATAAAATGGCAGAATGATTTTGAAACGGAAAGCTGTTTTACTTATTATGCAAGTAAAAACGAACTTAGAATAACAAGATTTGGACGAGGATTTCCGTTCCTGCATATAAATCAGACAGGTTCGTTGTTTGTTTTTACAAAACAGGCAGAAGAAAACTACAGTGGATATTTCTTGGATACAGAAGAGGAAATTGAGGAATTTCTTAATGCGTTTGGCATCAGTCCGACAGAAACAAACAGTTTGATAAATGTTGAAAATGTCCGGGCAGAAACACAGGAACAAATAGCAATTCAGGAATTTATAGCAAATCTTGAGGTGGATTTTCCAACGTCAGAAGAAATGTCAGCTACTGCAAGATATATACAGGACAGAGCTTATGATCATATTGAATATATACAGACAAATCCGGACAGGAAAATAATTGACTGGACTAATATGGAGTATACGCTGTTTCGTGCTCTGGAGTATGCAAGATATGGAGACATTATAACTAAGGGATTTTCAGATGTGGATGAATTTGTAAAAGTTGCAAATATGGTCTTGAACAGAAGAAAGAGCAGAGCAGGAAAAAGTCTTGAACATCATCTTGCTGCGATATTTGATGGAAATGCCATTCAGTATTCAGCTCAGACGGTGACAGAAGGAAACAAGAAACCAGATTTTATATTTCCTTCAGGAGAGGCATACCATAACAGCAGTTTTGATATTCAGAAACTAGTAACGCTTGCAGCTAAAACTACATGTAAAGATCGTTGGAGACAGGTCTTGAATGAGGCGAACAGATTAAAAGATTCACCCAAATATCTTTGTACGTTACAACAGGGAATCTCAGGAGCACAGATGGATGAGATGCAGGCTGAAAATGTAGTATTAGTAGTTCCGGAACCATATATTGTATCTTATCCGAAAGACAGACGGGACAGAATCTGGACCATTGCACGTTTTGTGAAGTATATACAGGAAATCGAGGGATAATATGGACATCAAGAGTCCGGAAGAACGTAGCAAAAATATGGCAGCGATACATTCCAAGAATACGAAGCCGGAAATATATCTGAGAAAATTATTGTTTGCCAGAGGTTACAGATATGGCGTGAATTCAAAAAGTGTGCCGGGGCATCCGGATATATACATGAGAAAATATAATACAGCAATTTTTGTACATGGGTGTTTCTGGCACAGGCACGAGGGATGCAAATATGCTTACATGCCAAGATCAAGGGTAGAATTCTGGCAGAAAAAGTTTGACGCAAATATAAAGAGGGATGAATGTGTTCGAAAAGAATTGATGCGTAAAAAAGTCAAAGTAGTAATTGTGTGGGAATGCACAATAAAGAAAATGAAAAAAGATGAAGAATTCCGAGAAGATAAATTGCATCAACTGGAGGATTATTTGCAGAATGAACAATATAGCTTGGAGATTTGAAAAATAATTTCAGTGATTAGTGTAACTTGTTTTAATCGGAAAAGAATGATATACTGATAATTATCAGCACTCAACAAAAGAGAGTGCTAAGGAAGGAGCGCGGAAAATGAGTTTGCAGACATATTTTAAAGAATTTAACAAAGTAATAAAAATGGATTATGACGTTAAAAGTGAACTGAAAGAAAAAAGAGATATTTTATTAGGTATATTAAGAAATGATGACGATATGCCTGCATTTGATGAGTACAATCAGGGGAGTTATAGTATGCATCTGGGGGTTGAACCACTGGATAAAGAATATGATATAGATGTAGGTTTACGTTTTCATGTTAATCGTGATGATTATGAACCAATGGACCTGAAAGAGAAAATAAGAGATCTGTTAAAAAATCATACTGAGTATGGCGCAAAAATAAAAAAACCATGTGTGACAGTAACATACAAGAAAGATGGCGAAGCTGCATATCATGTGGATTTAGTTACTTACGTTTATGAAGACAAAGATGATTCTGACAGTCAGTTATATCTTGCACGTGGAAAAAACAGGGATTCAGAAGAAACATGCTGGGAGAAATCTGATCCGGTCGGGCTTGTAGAATATGTTAATGATAAATATAAAGGTGACGATAACAAAGAAGATCGCGAACAATTTCGCAGAGTAGTAAGATATATAAAACGTTGGAAAAATAAGAAATTCAGTAGTTCAGGAAATGCAGAACCACCAAGCATAGCAATTACGTTAATTGCTGTAGATCATTTTGAAGCTTCAAAAAAATATGATTATATAGAAGAAAAATATTGTTATGATGATTTACAGGCTGTGATTAGTTTTGCAAAAGAAATTCAAAAGCTGTTTGTGTTTAAAGAAGTGAATGAAATTGGACGATTAATGTATACTATAGAATACAATTTGCCTTCTTCATTGAACTTTGAATCCGATGTTAATCTCTTCAGAAAGATGTCAGATAATTATATGACAGATTTTAAAGAAAAGATTGATGATTTGGTTGATGATCTGGAAGCTGTAAAAAGTGAAACAGATGAAGTGGAACAGTGTAAGATGCTGAGTAAAATTTTTGGAGATGATTTCCCGATTCCGGAAAAGAAAAATGCAGCCAAAAAACAAATGAATTTTATACCTTCAACAAGTGCATCAGGAGTAGATTAAGATGTTTTCACCAGAAGAACTCAAACGAATCTTACAGGAAAGTGATGTTATAAAAAATGTAAGCATTATAAAAGAGGCTAAATTATTTGAAAATGTCTATCAGACAGTTTTGCAGGGAGAACTGGTAATAAATGAAAGAGAATCGTTTGTTGTATATATAGCAGTTCCGGAAAAATGGTATAGAGATTTAGTGGATATATATGTTGCAGATTATAATGAACTTGTTTATATGCCGCATATAGATAATAAAGGAAAACTGTGTTTGTTTGAAACGGAAGGTATTTTGATAGATCAGAATTTACCTGGAATTATGATGCAATCATTATTGCGTGCACAGACAATTTTGAAACAAGGTTTTTCTGGAGAAAATAAAAACGATTTTATAAATGAATTTGAATTATACTGGGCTCAACTGAAAGATTGCAGAATTGCACATTTGGCAGTAGAAACAGATAGAAAAAATCGTATCGTAAAAGGGGGCATTAAAAAAAGTTCCAAAAGGAAAAAAGAAAAACAGATAGAGTATATAAAGAGATGCAAAAAAGCACCGATTTATATTGGAGAAAATGTTGAAAGTTTAAAACGTTGGAATCTGGAAAAAACGCCAGTCATGAATATAGCATATTTTGTAATATATTCTGAAAAATATATTTTCCCACCGGACATAAGAAAAAAACTGTCGATAGATTATTTGAATGCTCTTTTACATTTTGTGCCGGAGGGAGAACTTGCTTCAATTATGCCACGTTCTCGACAAGATAGAATTATTGTGTTTGAAATTCATCAGCCATCAGGACAGACACATTTTGTAGGAATGTATATAAAAGGTGGCATGTTAAAAGAGACTTCTCTGGAAAAAGTAGAAGAATTGCAGCCGTTGCTTATGGAAAGAGCTGATAAAAAGTTTTTGATGAAGCGTGTAACAGAACAGGACAGCGAAAACTATAAAAAAAGAATACTTATAATAGGCTGCGGTTCGATTGGTGGACATGTTATATGCGAGCTCGCAAAAGCAGGATATGAGGATCTTACTATTGTTGATTATGAGAAGTTGACGGAAGAAAATATATTCAGGCATGTGTTGGGAATGGAATATGTTAATCGTTACAAGTGCGAAGCTTTGAACACATATATACAAAAAAATATTCCGGAAGTAAAGATAACGACGTTGGCGGAAAGAATTGAAGATGCAATTACAGAAGAAGATATTAATTTTGAAGACTATAATCTGATTATCTCAGCGGCAGGAAATCATAATTTAAATCGTTGGATTAATTCATGGATACAAAATAACAAAATCAAAGTGCCGGTTGTTTATTTGTGGAATGAAGTATATGGTATTGGAAATCATGCTGCATATATAAAATATGGAAATTGTGGATGTTATGAATGTTTTTTTGACCGGGATGAAGAAACAGGAGAACTATATGACAAAACATCGTACTGCATGAGGGGACAGATTATAACGGAAAGTGCGGGAGGGTGTGGAAAGACTTACGTGCCATATGGAAATTTGGTTTCACTAAAAACAATGTTACTTTGTTTAAAGATGGTCAAAAATATTTTTGAAGAAAACCTCGATGACAATTTACTGATATCTTTAAAAGGAGATAGTGACTATCTGGAAAAACATAATCTGGAAACATCTGGCCGATATTTGCGACAACAGGAACAGATTAAAATATTGACTGGTAAGCAATTTGTAAATATTAATTGTGGTGTATGTAATGATTGTAACGGAAAGTAAAAACAGAAAAATAAAGATATGCGATCAAATATTGGAAGAAATATATAGTCAGATCCAGAAGAATGATTATGATCCAGAGAAAGGTGGAATTATAGTCGGACGGGAAAATCTGAATAATGAAAATATAATTCTTGAGTATATATCTAAACCATTAAAAAATGATATATGTACCAGAACCAGATATACCAGAAAAGATGAAGGGCATTTAAAATATTTTGAAAAATTGTATAATGAAAATAATGGTGTGTATGCATATTGGGGGGAATGGCATACACATCCGGAAGATATACCACATTATTCAATTATAGATTTAAAAAATTGGAAACGTATTGGTAAAGAAGATCCTAAAGGGGTACAATATCATATCATTGCCGGACGTAAAGCATTCAGCATATGGAGAATGCAAAAAGGAAAGCTTTGCCCGAAAAAAATATGTGAGGTAAAATGGAATGAAATCAATTTATGAAAGGATAAAAAATAATATCAGACCAATATTACAACTTCTGTTGCTTGTTGGTGTGTTCTTTGCTCCGAGAATATTTAAAATTACAGAGTTAATAAAGACCCCGCCTAAGCTGGAAGCGTCACAAAAAATATGTGATTATATTTTTTACTTTGCCTGGAAAGGTGGAGATTGGGCAATTGGTGTTTTCTTTTTAATAGTAGTATTGTTTATAATTAGAAAGTGGAATAAAACATATATGTTTAATAGAGGAAACTATTATAAACAGTACAGATATGGGTGGTATCGGATATGTTCAAAGATATTGGGGTACTCGGAATGTAACCTTATTCAGGTGCCGATATATATGCAATTTAAACTGGTGCTGAATGATACGTTCGATAAATATAATTGCGGAGAGTTTGATAAAAAAGAAAATGATACCATTTCAGTAAGTAAATCAAATTTTTCGCATGAAACAGATGAAGTGAATGTAATGATTTCTGATACATATCCTCTTTCATTGAGCCAATTACCGGAAATAAAGAAAAATATACCGACATTATTAATATCGCGTAATAATACTAATGATGTTAACAGATATGATAGTCCTGAATTAGTAAGGTGCGTTGTTAATGAAGTCAGGAGCTTAAATAATAATATAAAAAAAGTAAATGTTTATGCCACAACTAATCCATTAAATACAAAGAATATTGCCAGCAGTGCTTTTAAACTTGGAGGAAGAGATAATTTTAATGAAGTAAGAGTTTTCCAGCAAGAAAGGGATGGAATAAGAAAATTTAATAATAAGGGAATTGTCGTTTATAAAAGATAAGTCAGTGATAACACCATGATAACAAAATCCCCAAAAACCACACGGATACAGTGGAAAATCCGGACTTTCCCCCACAAATCACACGAAAAATCATCATTTGCACACCGCAATACGCCAGTCTGATATCGTGAAGGTGGACGTACTGTAGGATCAGGACGTGTTGCTACAATCATCGAGTAATATACGCGAAAGCAATGAATAAAGCGCCAATCAAGGCGATAAAAAAAGAGACTGCAAGCTTGCTTGCAAGTCTCTTTTTTTATCGCCTTGGAAGTGGGCATTTTACGAATGCCCGCGAACGAACGACGAAGTCGTGAGATTGGCGCATATACAATAGATTTGTTATCGCAAGATAACGTTGTGTCCAAACGTAAGAAACCGATGGTATGATAACCTATTGTAGTTCCCATAGCACGCAGTTTCCATTCTTCCTGGGTAGCGTTCAGCTTATCCAGCCGACAGTGAGAACAATGATTCAGATGCCGAAAAAGATATATTACAAGGTGTTTCTGATAGGTATGATCGTGTTGTGCGTGTTCTTGGAATAGAAACTGTAGATACAGCAGTACAGCAGGATATTCAAAACGAGAAAGTCATGGAAGAAAAGAGACGGATGGAGCAAATGCCAAAAGGAAGCATTTACGAAAGATTAGCCTGGGGAATGAAAAAGGGCGATAAGATCGTTCATTTACACTTTTGTATATATTGGAATAGCACTTTAGAAAACACTATGGTAAAATAAAGTGAAGAAAAATCGGAATTGACAGAGGTAATGAACTAGAGCGTGTCTGAAAAATCATTTCCGCAATCTGCAAGCCCCACTTTGCGGTATATTTTACCCTCATTCGGTTGCCGTAGCCCGCTACGCCGCCCTTATTCGGATAAAATCTCCCACAAACTGGGACTCGCAGCTCACGAAAAGCCTTTTTCAGACACGCTCTAGGTCTTAACGAAGAGGAGAAATAGTTAACAAAGAGAGGTGCATATGCTATGCCAGGGATACTCGTGGTTGAAGATGATGAAAATTTAAATCGTGGAATTACATTCTCACTGAAAAAATCCGGATATGAGGTTTTTTCAGCAGAATCAGTGAAAAAAGCGAAAAGAATTGCAAGTGATAATAATGTGGATGTTATCATTTGTGATGTGAATCTTCCGGATGGGAATGGACTGGAATTTGTAAGGTGGATGAGATGCAATTATAATACATACATTATTTGCCTTACAGCACTAGACCAGGAGATGGATCAGGTTATGGGATATGAAGCAGGGGCAGATGATTATATTACAAAGCCGTTTAGTCTTTCGGTACTTCTTTTGAAAATAGAAGCATATTTCCGTCGCAGACAGGAGAAAACGGAAGCTAGAAAGATGATTTCGGGAGATATCGTATTTATCGCAGGAGAAATGAAAGTCCTGATAAAGAGTCGTGAAATCAGTCTGACAAAAACGGAGTTGAAAATGCTGACTTTTTTTCTTCAGAATCCGAAAAAGATTCTTTCAAAAACACAAATATTGGAAAATGTGTTTGATCTGGAAGGGGATTTTGTGGATGAAAATACAATCGCTGTTAATATCAGAAGACTCCGTGAGAAAATTGAAGACAATCCGGCTGCACCGGTCTATATAAAGAATATCAGAGGTCTTGGGTATATATGGAATCAGGAGGTAAGGCAGTGATAAAGAGATATTGCAAGAAGATCACAGTAGCGCTCTCCTTGGTTTTGCCTGTCATATTATTGTTTGCAATATTAAATTGCTTTACCACGTATGTGTTTTATGAAGATTATAAATATAAAATGAATCTTATGACAGAGATTGCTGCAAAGGAAGAATTTTCCGGGCTGGATGCTGTTTCGGAATTGCTTAAGGATAAGGATATTGAAACTAACGAACAGGGAAGGCGATTATTGGAGCAATATGGATACTGGGGGAATAAAGGGAATGCATTTTATTCACAATTCCGGCATCAGGTTATGGTGACCGGTGCTGTAAGTACTGTGATATGCGTGCTTCTTTTGACTTTTTTACTTTATTGGAAGAAAAAAGAAGATGCGTGTCATCAGAAAATTTTAGACCAGTTGGAAGAAATTCTGATCAGATTCCGTGAAAATAAATTTGATGCTTTACTGAAAACGGAAAATCCAGCAGAACTGGAAAAATTGAATGACCAGCTTGAAGCAATCGGACATCATATTCAGTTGCTAAAGGAAGAAGCACGGGAAGAAAAAGAGAGCACGAAAGAAATGGTTTCTGATATCTCTCACCAGTTAAAGACACCGGTTGCAGCTTTGGATACATGTTTTAGTGTGCTGATGCAGAATGACTTAAGTGCCACAGAACAGGAGGAGTTTCGTATCCGTTGTCGGAGTGCTCTGGATGGACTGGAGACATTATTGCAGTCGCTTCTTGATATATCCAAGATGGAAACTGGACTGATTCAGATTAATAAGAAAAAACTTCCGCTTATGGATACTGTCATATCTGCTGTGAACTGTACTTATCCAAAAGCGGATGAGAAAGAAATTGAATTCGTTTTTGACTATGCAAAAGAGCTGGAAACATGCACGATTATGCAGGATAAAAGGTGGCTTGGTGAAGCTGTGATCAACGTTCTGGATAATGCGGTCAAGTACAGTCCGTGTGGTTCAAAAATATTTATCCGGTTACAAAAAAGAAACGATCTTGTAAGAATGGAAATTGAGGATCAGGGAATTGGTATTCCGCAGAATGAGTATCACAAAATTTTTCAACGATTTTACAGAGGAAGTTCCAGGAAGGTCATGGAAAAGAGTGGTACAGGAATCGGACTTTTTCTATCGAGAGAAATTATCGAAAAACACGGAGGTACAATCATGGTAACCTCCGGCAAAAAGAAAAAAGGAAGCACGTTTGTGATTCAATTACCATATGTTGGTTAAATTTTAAGTGGGCAGAAATCTTACAATTCTGTAAGACTTCTGCTCGTTTTTTGAAAGTGAAATGAAAGATTATCCTGATACAATTTGGATGTAGGTTGAAAAATGACCAATTATATAAACAGGCAAAGAAAGTGTGCTGAAAAGGTACGTTTTACAGAATTGAAAAGGAGGTAGCACATTGAGTGTGATATTAGAAACCAAGCAGCTTTGTAAGTTTTATGGCGCGGGTGAGAATCAGGTCAAAGCGGTCAATCAGGTGGACATTCAGATTGAGCAGGGAGAATTTGTCGCAATTGTCGGAAAGTCAGGTTCCGGTAAAAGTACATTACTTCATATGCTTGGAGGGCTAGACACCCCGACAAAAGGCAGTGTTACTTTAGCAGGGAAAGATTTATACAGGATGAAGGAAGATGCCCTTGCTGTTTTCCGCAGAAGAAAAATCGGATTTGTTTTTCAGGCATTTAATCTGGTTTCATCTGTTAATGTCTGGGAAAATATTGTACTGCCACTGGGGCTGGATGGAAGAAAAGTGGATGAAGCGTATGTAAATGATATCATTGCAACTCTGGGGATTGAAAACCGGATTTATAATCTGCCAAATCAGTTATCCGGAGGACAGCAGCAGAGAGTAGCAATTGCAAGAGCACTGGTGAATCGTCCGGAAATTATATTTGCAGATGAGCCGACAGGAAATCTTGATTCTAAGACCAGTGATGAGGTAATCGCTCTGCTTAAGATGACAGCAAAAAAATATGGACAGACAATTGTAATGATTACCCATGATGACGAAATTGCACAGGTCGCTGACCGTATTCTGGTGATTGAGGACGGACAGGTGGTGGATTTCAGATGAAGACAATAAGCAGGATTGCATATAGCAATGACAAAAGGAACAGGACAAGAAGTATACTGATCATGATGGCAATCTGTCTGACCACGATGCTGCTTGTTATCATCAGTACTGTGGGAAATGGGGTAATTCATTTACAGAAAAGTCAAGCGGCAGGATCATATGGAAGCAATTATGGTCTGTTTGTTTCCGCAGACGGATCGCAGCTAAAAGAAGTAAACCGCCGTGCGGAAATAGATGCTACAGGCACTATGTGCACCGAAGGTATCATAAAAGGCAATGAAAAAGGCGGGTTTGTCTGCATGGATGAGACTGCAAGAAAAATGCTTCCTTATAATAAAGAATATGAGTTGAAGGAAGGAAAGTATCCGGAAAAAATGCAGGAAATTGCCGCAGGAAGAGCATTTTTTCGTGCAATGGGGTATGGTGATGTAAAGATCGGAGATACGGTTACACTGGATTACCGCGCAGGGATGCAGTCAGAATATAAGCCGGAAGAATTTGTTGTCAGCGGAATCCTATATGACCGGGATGAGTATACCATCGAGGCATCTTATGTTGCTTTCGGGTCACAGGAGTTTTATGATGAGCACGTCGCAGAGAATGACAGACAGTATAATATTTATTTTACTTTAAATGATTCTGCAAATGTATCTATGAATAATATTGATTCGGTTATAAAGCAGATTGCAGCAGCTTGTGGGATCGAAGAAAAAAACGTTATAGTCAATGATCTCTATTTGCAATGGGTCTTGCAGCCGAGTTATGAAACGATTGCGGTATGCGGGGTTTTGATTCTTGCAATTGTACTTTTCTCTGTTGTGGTCATTTATAATATTTTTCAGGTCGGTATTGCCAACAAGATACAGGAGTATGGAAAAATCAAGGCTCTGGGAGCGACAAAAAAGCAGATGAAACAACTGATCTTCAGAGAGGGCATTTTTTTGACATTTTTTTCAATACCAGTTGGATTGCTTTTTGGCTTTCTGATTGCAAAATGCGGTTTTAACTGGCTGGTAGAACAGGGGAACCTTGTATCAACCGGAACTGGCTCTATGGGAGTTCAAAATCAGCAGGTGCCTCTGTTTTCCCTGCCTGTTATGCTTCTATGTATTTTCGTGTCATTTTTTACCGTTGCTTTGGCACTGCGTAAACCAATGAAAATTGTTTCACGGATTTCACCTATCGAAGCAACACGGTATTTAGAAAATGCAGAAACACACAAAAAAGGAAAACGAAATGGCAGAAAAAATGTCACCGTGTTTTCTATGGCAATGGCAAATATAACGGGTAATCCAAAAAGAACCATTGGTACCATTCTCACACTGGGGCTTTCCTGCGCATTGTTTGTGATTATCTCTAATTATGTAGGAAATATTGATACGGAGCATGAAGCACGTCTTTCCGTTAATCATGGACAATTTGAACTGCAGCTTGACTATTCTGCTGAGTACGATGAAAGATATCCGGAGAATAATCTGGATACGATTCTGACGGATAATCCATTGAATGATTCAATGATTGAAGAAATCAAAAGCATTCCAGGAGTGACAGATGTCATGACGAGAGAGATTGTCTCTGTAAATCTGAACGGAACAAGATTTCCGGCTGATATTGTGAGTAAAAATGATTTTGATTTTATGCGCCAAGACGGTGATATTGGCTCTATGGACTATGATAAGGCGGTAAAGAATGGTGATATTTTCTTTGGTTGGTCGGCATGGATGGAACAAGATGGATATGCTCCGGGTGAATCCATTGCATTTGACTTTGAGAATGGAAGTGGAACCTATACCTATCAGGGAAAGATTGCAGGATCCTTTGTAAGTGCGGACACTTATCTTGTCATTCCGGAAGGTGTATACCGTTCCATGAATCCGAGGGGAACAGCCTATGGCTATCTGTGGGTGGACTGTGATAAAAAAGATGTTGCATCTGTGGAACAGAGTCTGAATACTTTGATTTCTAATACTTCGCATATAAAAATGGATACCTATCATGCACAGTTACAATCTGCAGAATTCACAGCTCGCATGATGAAGCTTGGCTGTTATCTGTTTATGGCGGTTGTAGGACTCATCGGTTTTATGAATATGGCAAACACCATAATCATGAATATTACGACAAAAAAGCAGGAATATGGTGTATTACAGGCTGTGGGTATGACAAATAAACAATTAAATTTATGTCTGCAGTTACAGGGAATGATGTTTACGGTTGGTACCATATGCGTAGCTTTGATCATTGGTCTGCCGCTCGGCTATGCACTTTTTTCCTATGCAAAACATAATGGAATATTTGGAATGAATATCTATCATGTTCCAATCGTACCAATTTTTATTATGATTTTTTTGGTCGGTCTGTTGCAGATTGTACTTTCCTGCGTTTTAAGCAGTAATCTGAAAAAGGAAACGCTGGTAGAAAGAATAAGGTATCAGGGATAGCAAGTAAATAGAAAATGCATAGCGCTTGTCACCAATATGGTTCAAAAGGGATAAAAATGTATGGACCAATATATAATTGATATGCTAAAAGATCATGCACAAAGAGTAATCGAATATCGCACTGAAATGTCGAGATAGACAATTTATATATTTGCATAAAAAAAACATTGCTTCATCTTCATATGCAGAATAAAATTATTATATAAGCAACATATTCAAGTCGAGCAGCCGCGAGACTTGGCGTGTGATTAGGGTCAGCGTAAGCTGACATATTTTTTACAGATTAGGAGGACATGCGCGTGGAAAGAATTGAACCGGCAATTGTGCCACAGAGAAGACTGATCAAAGGAAAGGTATTCTTGTGGGAAAGTGCCAAAGACTGGCATGATATATGGGATCGAGAGGACGAATAATGGATAACCCGCTCTTGTTGAGAGCCTTTTTTAATTATAATGCAAGAAGAAGCAGATGAAAAGGAGAAATATTTATAAATATTCGAGGAGGAAGAGTATGAAAAAACGAATACTATCAGTACTGTTATCGGTGGTTGTGGCAACGACCATTTCTTCCGCAGTTCCATTAAGTGTGAAGGCGGAAACAACTGTAGATCAATCTGCAGAACAATCGGCAAATACGACATACGGCAGTAATACAAATCCCGGAAAAGTCGATGCAAATGATATCAAAGAATGGAGAGACAAGGCGAATGAAAATGATGTATTACCAGGTTGGTATCATTTCAAAGGAGCAGATACAAACTGGCATAGGATAGAATTCTGGCCAGATAAAGAATATACAATGAAGGATTATGAATCAGACAAGATTCTTATGACCTTTGAATTTTGGAAAAAATCGGGCAATTCTTATGAAAAGATAAAAGAGATGGATCTTAATAAGGGCTACAAGCAATTCAATTTTCATATGGATAAAGATACCGACTATTATGTTTATTTAGGCGGCGTAGATGACTGTTGTGGAAACTTTGAAATTAGAAGCCAAGGGAATATATATAATACATGGGAAGGAATAGAGATACCTTCGAATGCACAGCAACTTAGTAATTCACAAAGCAAACATGTAGATGTGTCTTCTTCGGAAGATATTCACTGGTTTAAATTTAAGGTACCGGAAAAAGGACGTTATAAGATTACCTATAAAGATACAAAAAACACGGCACGGTTGGATTTATTGAATGTATCCGAGAATCGTCTGGAATATCTGTCAGGACGCGAGGTTGTGCGAGATGGAGTTTCTTATTATGATTTAAAAGAGGGAGCTGTATGTTATATTGCCTGTACAAGTTTTGAAGGAGCAACTTCATATAATGTTTCCATAAAGAAAATCAATCAGACAAGAACTTATCTCAATAAAAAACATACCTTTGCAATAAGAAAAAAAACAAAAGCTTCAACAATCGCAAAAGCACAAGCTCAGACAAGTATTGAATATTTGAATAAAATTTATGCACCTGATCCATCGTTTTCAACACGCATTGATCATGTAGATCAAAGCGATGTCGCAGCATTTAAAAAGATGGCAGGTATCATTACCAAAGGATGTACTACAGACAAACAGAAAGTAGATGCCATTGCAAAATGGGTAAAAAATAATATTACTTATGATACCAATACAAGTTCTTATTCTACCGCAGTCTTTAAGAATCGAAGAGGAGACTGTCAAGGAATGTCTTCGTTGATCGCAGATTTTTGCCGTGCATTAGGAATGCCTGCAGCATATGCATCTGGATGGAAAGCTGATCTTACAAAATGGACGATCGATGATCTGTATCATTCTTATGACCGCCACAAGTTTGCCGGGCATGGATGGGATATGATTTATTTCGATGGAAAATGGCATATGTATGATGTTTTATTTGATAACTATGATATGACAGATGCGAATAAGATGACAGACTTAGGATATTATTTTTGCTGGGTGGAAGGAATATCAATTGTGGGAAATGGTGTAGACCCAGCTTTGATTGGAATGGACGATTCGCTTGAAAGAACCATCACAGCCGCATACTATAAGGGAGATATTGTTACGCTTGACGGCGGCCTTTTATGCAATCGTGGAAATGATTATAGCGTAGATCAGGATGGAGAAGTATGCAGCTCAACATATGAAGAGGCTACAGTTGGGCTTTGCTCTATTTGGATGGAAGATTTATATTTTCCAACACTTGCATCGTTCCAGCAATATTATCCGTATAGTGATAGGTTAGGTAGGCATGATGGATTTAAGTATGAAGATGGAAGAAAAAATCCAGAAAGTGGTTATAATTATGTTGATGGATGGGTAAGCTACGGCAATGGTAAGTATTTTGCAGATCCTGATAGTGTTTTAAGAAATATGGATATCGGAACCATTGGCGGGAAAACATATTATTTTGATCAAAATGGTAAGAAACAGACTTTAAATATGAAAACAGATCAATATTATATGTACAAAGGACAACTTTACGTAAAAACAGGAGTAAGTGGACGAATTGTCACTACGGATATTGCAGGATCATATTTAGACAACCCCAAATATGAGATTGTATATGAATATGTGCAGGCCTTTGATGAAAAAGGGAATACGGTAGATGGAAAAACTTTGCTTAAGATTAATAGTGACAAGCATACAGTTACAACTTTGAAACCAGGGTATGTATGGTATACAATTGCTGTTCGCGAAAAAGGTGAAGAGGGCTGGATAACAACTGGTGATTCTATTATGTTTAATATTACAAATAAAGATAAGCCGGCATACAGCTATAAAGATTCAAAGGTTTCATCCGATGAACACCCAAAACCAAATGTGACACCAAGCACGGCACCAACAATCAAAGCAGTATCGCTATCCAAAACATCATATACTTACGATGGGAAAGTGAAAAATCCAACGATCAAAGTATACAATGCAGAGGGCAAACAGATTTCTTCCCAATATTACACAGTAAAGAAGTCATCTGGCCGTAAAAATGTTGGTAAATACAAATATACAATAACATTTAAAAATGGATACAAAGGGAAAAAGATAGCTTACTTCACGATCAATCCAAAATCAGCAAAACTGACCTCATTCAAAAGAGGATTAAATGGATTTACAGCAAAATGGGGAAAAGTAGCTACGCAAGCTTCTGGATATCAGATTCGATACAGCATGAAATCTTCCATGGCTGGATCAAAAGTAGTGACAGTTAAAAACTACAAGACGACATCCAAAAAGATCACACATCTTAAGAAAAATAAGAAATATTATGTTCAGATCCGTACATATAAAACAGTGTCCAAAGTAAAATATTATTCTGGATGGAGTGGCAAGAAAACGGTTGTGACAAAATAAAAAACAATCTTCTTGTGTTTACGTATCACGAGTTATATACTTAAAGTGTTAGAATTTATGAGGAGGATATGCCATGAGAAAGATGATGAAAAGGGCAGGAGCGGTAGTACTTTCGCTTGCTGTAGCAATGTCGATGTTATTTTCATTAGCTGCATTGCCACAGATGAAAGTATCTGCTGCCGGAGAAATGAGTCGGTTGAAGAAGTGGTCATTGGTCGCAGCAATGCTTGGTGATGACGTTTATTTCACGGGAAAACCAACAGATGAAACAGCTGCAAAATATACTGCTGCAGAATATTTCTGGAATGGCGAGGAAAAGGTTCTCGCATCAGATTTTTGCAGTCAGGTAAAAGATTATTTTGCGGGAGAAGAAGATTTTGACGAAGCGAAATTGGCAAATATCGGAGAAAATGATTTCTTTTCCTATGACAGTGCTACGCAGGAAGTGACAATCAAAGGAGTATATGGTGGAGACTCATTGCAGTGCATTGAGCTTGGACAATCAGAAGACGGAAACGATGACTATGGTGTCTGGGTTGATCCTGAAGAGCCAAATCTCAAACCATACTATACAATATTAGAGTTTAATGATGACGGTGCAATTGTATCCTACAAGAAACTCTCAGATGAGGCAGTACAATTTACATTTGATGTTGGTTTGGAAAATGAAGATGGAGAAGTGACAAATAGCCTCACAACAGAAACTAACAAGGTGTTCATTCCGAAGAATTGTACAGCAAAGTTCAGCTACTGGATCACGATCAAAGCAGATGAAGATAAGATGCCGGTACAATTCACAAGTGATGGTGTATTGGGAGATATTTTTGCACTGGATCTTAAAAGTGCTTCGCCAAAAATTGTAAGCACGGAGGATGACATACTTTCAACAGAAAAAACAGGTTCTACCCAAATTACTTATGAGGTTACATCTCCGGAAACAGGAGTTACATTGTTCAAGCAAACAGTGCCATGTACTTGTTTTGAACTGTCGGTAGAAGGATGTGATTCGCCATACGGGTGGATCAACATGCTTCCGAAAGAAAGTATGACGCTGAAAGCCAATATTAAAGGATATGACAGTAAGAAAGTTACATATATGTGGAATTCAATGGCATATAATATTGCCCAGGGTGGATCTACTTGTACGGTAAAAGCATCATCTTCTCTTGGCGAAGGTACAGTAGATATCTCTCCATGTTTTGACGGAGAACCTGTGCAATATTCATACGAGCAAGCTGTGAATGTTAGAAACTGCAAATTAGCTGTTTCTATCAATGATATGAAGACATTTAAGAAAGCAACAGAACCATTAAAGGTAGGAGAAACTTATTGGCTTAACTTGGGTGGTGCAGACTGGGGCTGGAACTATAAGAATGGATCTCATACATTCTATAAGATCAAGCTTTCACAAAACGGTAAAACACTTAACATTGATGACAATGAAAAGGCTTTGAAATCAGATTTTGCCAATATTGGTATTGGTGCCGGCGGAGGTGTACCAAACCGTATTCTGACTCCAAAGAAAGCGGGAACATTGACAATCACCGGAACGATTTACCGCAATGGAAAAGCTTTCAAAACTGTGACAAAAAAGGTTAAGATCACAAACAAAGTTTCAGTTAAGAAGACAATTCTTTCCAGCGTGAAAAATGTAAAAGGCAAAAAGATGCTGGTAAAATGGAAAAAGAATACATCCGGAAATGGTTACCAAATCCAGTATTCTACAAGCAGTAAATTTGCCAAAGGAAATAAGACAAAGACAATCAGTAAAAATAGTACAACAAGCTGTACGATCAGTAAGCTGAGCAAAAACAAGACATACTATGTACGTATCTGCACTTGTAAGAAAGTTGCGAAAAAGACATACTACTCTGGATGGAGTACTGTAAAAAAAGTAAAGATTACAAAGTAAAAGAATGAGATGCGAAAAGGATTTCCAGGAGGTTTCTGGAAATCCTTTTTTGCATATGTGCGCCTAGCGGCGCACGTTTCTAACGGGTTAAAGTCCCGAATCCACCCGGTAGTGGGAAGGATATAGCCGACTAACTCATGGACAAATCTCTGGTCTGACGAACAGAAATCTCATATGAGGTTATGCATGGGGGTACCACTGCTTGACATTAATGCGTGAAGTAACATAGTCTATTTAACATGATATATTATGCATTTTGCAAAATGCAAATAAAAAATGAAAACGGAAGGTAGTCAAGGGAGAAAAGGTAGTACTGGTAGAGAAAGGCGCGACCAAGCGAAGCAGGGGTGGCGCGGTTATAACAATTGCGAGTGCATTATTGTTGGTATTATAAATGAAAAATAAATGACAGGAAGAGGTGTCAGATGGTTCTGGCATCTTTTTTTATTGCTAGTGATTGTGTTATACTGGACTTGTTTAACTGGAGATAGAACTTAAACTATAAAATAAAGTATAAAACGAAGGAACAGTCATATGAGTGAATATATAACGACTTATACAGGAATACATTTTAAACCGACAGAACCGAAACCGGAGCTAATCCGGGTGGAAGACATTGCGCATGCGCTCTCGATGATTTGCCGGGGAAATGGACATGTGCATACATTCTGGTCGGTGGCAGAACATTGCATCTGTTGTGCGAAGGAAGCGGCAGCCAGAGGTTTGCCGGACCGCATGGTGCTTGCGTGCCTGCTTCATGACGCCAGCGAGTGTTATATGTCGGATGTCCCGACACCTTTTAAGAAGCAGCTCCCGGAGTACGAGGAGCGCGAAGAACGTCTGCTTCGCATGATTTATGAGAAATTTCTTGGCTCGGCATTGACGGAAGAAGAACAGGAGCAGTTAGATGAAATTGATCATGCTCTGGTCTTATATGATCTGGAAGTGCTGCTGAAAGAAAAACAGCAGGAGGAGAAGCCGGAGCTTCGCATTGAGCTGGATTATACGGTGTGTTCGTTTGATGTGGCGGAGGCAGAGTATTTGCAGATTTTCAGGAAGTATTATGAAAATCTACAGAGAGACAAAGGAATATCATGAGTATAGAAAATAAACAGGATGAATTATAAAGGAGATATACTATGAACGCAAAACGAGTGATTGCACTTATTGCAGCACTGGCAATACCGGTGCTATATATCATCACAATAATATTATTTATGATAGGAAGCGATTATGCCAATCTGTTTCTGGCGGTGTCACTGGGAGGAACATTTTTCCTGACACCGGTCATTTTTCTGCTGACGAGAGTGCCAAAAGATATCGGAGAAGTGAGCGGAAACATTGCAGATATGTTAAAGAAAGATAAGGAAGAGTAACGATGAGTGATTTTACACATTTTAACAAGCAGGGTGAAGCCGTTATGGTGGATGTTAGCGAGAAGAAAGATACAGTAAGGGAGGCAACAGCGTCCGGACGGATACGGATGTCGGAAGAGTGTTACCTGAAAGTAAAAAATGATGATATGAAAAAGGGAGATGTGCTTGGTGTCGCGCGTATTGCCGGAATCATGGGCGCTAAGAAGACTTCCGAGCTGATCCCGCTGTGTCACATATTAAACTTAAGTAAACTGGAAGTGGAATTTATCTTCAATGACAATACTTTTGAAATTGAGACAAGGTGCACAGCGAAGACAACCGGGAAGACCGGTGTGGAAATGGAAGCGCTGACCGGGGTAAATGTTGCTTTGCTTACGATTTATGATATGTGTAAGGCAGTGGATAAGGGAATGGAAATAAATGAAGTACATTTGCTGCGCAAATCCGGCGGCAAAAGTGGAGTGTGGGAGAGACAATGATTGAGATAAACATACAGAAAACATTGGGCAGATTTCATCTGGATATGCATGTGAAAAGTAATAGCAAAAGAATCGGCATCCTTGGTGCAAGTGGCTGTGGAAAAAGTATGACATTAAAGTGTATTGCGGGGATAGAGACACCGGATCAGGGGCAGATTGTACTGGAAGAGCGGATTTTGTATGACAACACTCAGAAGATTAACATCAAACCGCAGAAGAGAAAGATTGGTTATCTTTTTCAGAATTATGCGCTGTTTCCGACGATGTCTGTGCGGAAAAATATTATGGCAGGACTTCGATGCAGCCAGGAAGAGCAGGAAAAAATTGCGGATCAGATGATTGAGAAATTCCAGCTGACCGGATTGGGAAACAGACTTCCGGGGGAACTGTCCGGCGGGCAGCAGCAGCGAGTGGCGCTGGCAAGAATTATGGCATATGAACCGGATGCGATTTTGCTGGATGAGCCATTTTCAGCGCTGGATGAATTTCTGAAAGATAAATTGCAGCAGGAACTGATGGAAATGCTGGAAGATTATCCGGGTACGGTTATTTTAGTGTCTCACAGCAGGGATGAGATTTATCGTTTCAGTGAAGAACTTGTCATTATGGATAAGGGAAAAGTGGTATGCGCCGGAAAGACAGAAGAGATTTTTGCATACCCGGAGTGGAAAGAAGCAGCAAGATTGACCGGGTGTAAAAATATCACGAAAGTAATCCGTGAAGATGCCCATCATTTACAGGTACCGGCATGGGAAATCTGTCTTGCACTGAAGCAGGAGATATCGGAAGAAATCCAGTACATAGGAATCCGCGCACATGACTTTGTGCCGGTGTGGGATGAGATTTCAGATGAAGGAAAGCGGAATCAGGAGAAAGCGAATGAAAATTTGAATAACAACCGGATCCCGGTGAAAATTGAAAGTGTAGCAAAACTTCCATTTGAGCACAGATTTTTTCTGCGGATATCCGAGAAATGCCGGGAAGAAAATGTAGAAACAGAAGCAAGCGAAAATGTGTGTTGGTTTGTGCAGCGCGACCAGTGGAAAATGCTGGAAGAGCGAGGTCTCCCGGCATGGCTCTATCTCCCGGAGGAGAAGATATTATTATTAAAATAAATATCAGAGTGTTGTAAGTACTTTCTGTTGATTTGCGTTGTATCAGGATTATGTGCCGGGATGCATGTGTGTCTGGCTTGAATCTGGTTTTATTTTATTGGGGAAGGCACTCTCCGACAAGTACACACAATTAAGTGGTGTAGTGCCCTGGAGGAAACGATTGCGTGTTTATAAGGAAATTCGGAGTCTTTGAAATACAAAAAATTTAAGAAGGTGATGGAAAAACAGATGGGAATATTGGATAAAAGAATCGAATGTGTTATCATAAGCATGTAGCGAAAACTTCAAGGGTTATGAATATTCGGAGAAGGATTACGTGAGTGCAAAGCACAGAGCAATTTGCATAATTGGATACAGGAAAAGCAAGGTTAAGTATATGAGTGTACAGGGAAATGCAAAGACGTAGCCGGCATGTCCGATAGAGACAACGCTGACATTGAATGGAGATAAATGGAAAGTGCTGATCTTGAGAGATTTGCTGACCGGGACGAAACGGTTCGGTGAATTGAAGAAATCAATTGGAAGTGTGTCGCAGAAAGTTGAGTATTCCCTGACGAAACTTGGGTGGAGCCTGCAGCCGATCCTGGATGCCATAAAAGACTGGGGCGAAGACTATAAGAGCAGTCTGGAGAAAAAATACGAAAATCATAAAAAGATATGATTTGTCATTTGGAGGTTTTACAATGGAAGAAAAGTGTTACAGTAAAGTACCGGTATTTGAAAATGGAATGGCTCAGCCAGTATTTCCATTTACCGATGGGAAAAGCGGAGAAAAATACGATGCGAAGACATCTGATACTGTGAGATATTGTGTTTATGTTGAATCCGATTATGATATGGACGGAGACGGAAAAAGAGATCTTGTCAAAGCATTGATCCAAGTTCCGCGAAGTGCTGTAGAGGGAAATTATAAAGCACCTGCTTTATTCGAGGCGCGTCCGTACTGTGCCGGTGTGCAGGAAGACGGATATCAGCATATGAAAGATGTAGCGGAGAAGGAGTACCGCAAATTTGATATGGAAGAGTTGAATCACAAGGCAGATCCGCGTGTACCGACTGGTTCTATCAGTGCAATGGAACTGGCACTTAAAACAGATCCGTCTGACTGGTATTACCCGGATAAAGGGAACAACAACAGTATGGTTTACGAGAATTTAGAGAATTTTAACTATTATCTTGTGCGTGGATTTGCAGTGATTGTCAGCGCAGGATTTGGTGCACTCGGCTCAGATGGATTTAATTTTGTCGGTTCAGATTTTGAAAGAGATGCTTTCAAATGTGTGGTAGAATGGCTGCACGGAGACCGCACTGCTTACGCAGACCGCACAGGAACAACCGAGACAAAGGCAGACTGGTGCAATGGAAAAGTTGCCATGACTGGAAGATCTTATGCAGGAACAATGCCATTTGCAGTGGCAACAACCGGTGTGGAAGGTCTTAAGACAATCGTTCCGGTTGCAGGAATCGCAGACTGGTACACACAGCAGAATATGCAGGGTGCACAGCGTTACTGGCCAAAAGAGATGTTAAATAGTTTTCTGGCTTACTACTGCTCCAGCCGCTATAATGACGAGACATTATCTGAGAAGCAGCTGGATGATATCGCCGCATTTCATCACGAATTAAGTTTGCAGCAGTTAAAATGTGGATTTGACTATGATCCGGAGTTCTGGGGAAGCGGAAATTATCGCTTAAATGCAGATAAGATCAAATGCAGCGCTCTGATCGTACAGGGATTGAATGATGAGAATGTTTCAACGAAACAGTTTGAGATGATGTACCGTTCTTTCAAACAGGCAGGACAGACAGTGAAGACAATCGTGCATCAGGGACCACATATCACACCGACTATGCCGAATAAAAATTACGGTATTTTGCTCAATGGTCAATTCTATGATGACGTTGTAAATAAATGGATTTCTCATTATCTGTTTGATGTGGAAAATGATGCAGAAGAGATGCCGGAAGTTCTGGCACAGACGAACTATGATCAGAAGAAGTGGGAAACAGAAAAGTCATGGCTCGTAAGTGACAGCATGAAGCTTAACAGCGCTGAATCGGGAGAGGCAGTGATCGATACAGACTGGGAGAAAGCCGGAATCAGTGCAGAAAACTTCGATGACGTGATGGGTATTACATCTACCAACATGGGCAAACGTTATGTGACAGCACCATTTGAGAAAGCTGTTACAGTGCAGGGTACTGTGTGCCTGAAGATGAGAGCTGCATTAAAAGACGGAGATGCGGAATGCGATTTCCATCCGGAGAACAGAAATGATGCAGATACACTTACGATGAAGCTTGGAAACTCAAAAATTTCCGGTAAGATGGATGATGTGGAAGTTGCAGTTCTTCTCTGCGATGTGTGTGATGAGGAATTTGACAGCATTCAGACAGTTGATCCGGAGAGAAATATTGTTCCGGTAGAGGTCGTAAAAGAAGGTGGCATTGTAAATGGCGGAGATCTTCCGGCATTTGATGAAGCTGAATTTAAGACAGTACATAAAAAATACCGTGTGATCACAAGAGCATTTGCAGACCTGTGTAACCCGGAAGCAGGATACGAACCGGAGACAGCGCAGAACAGTATTGAACTTAAAAAGGGTGAATATCACGATTATAACATTTATCTGAATGCGACCAGATATACGGTGCAGCCGGGACATAGCCTTGCGATTGTAATTGCAACAGAAGATCCGGTAAACTGCCTGATCCATAAGACTTACAGTGTTGCAATCGATAATGCATCTGTGAAAGCGGAAGTACCTGTGACAAAAGCAGCAGAGGACAGAACATTAACTCTGAAATAGCAGAAGCGATTGTCTTAGATATGTTATGATGATGTGTTATAAGATGAGATGTAAATGAAAGAGATGCCAGGAAAGTAAGATAATGCTTTCCTGGTAAAAATCAAAGAATATTTTGGAGTTGAGAGTTGCATTTTCGACGGGAATTTGTTAGAATAATTAACCGTATGAAAAATAAATAAAGATTTTGGTATTAATTGGAAACGACACAAGTGTATGCTTGATTAACGAACAACACAAGTGTCTTTTTTTTTGTACCCATTTTAAGAATTTATGAGAGAAAAGGAGAACAAACAATGCCAAAAACTTTATTTCAAAACATTTTTTTTACACTGATGATGTCATTTTTGATGGTCTACGTCATGGTCTGTTACAATATCGCACTGAACATGGGTGGAATGAGCAATGAAATTTTCCTGATGGCTTTTGGAGAAATGAAAATCATGTGGCCGGTTGCATTTTTACTGGAGTTCTTTGTAGTAGATAAGATGGCACATGCACTTGCGTTCCGTATTGTGACACCGAAGGACAGACAGATTGTAATCGTACTTGCAATTTCTGCAATGATCGTATGCATTATGTGTCCGGTTATGAGTCTGATCGCGACAGTACTTTTCAAAAATGCAGGAGCAAATGTGATTGCAACATGGTTTGAAACAACATTTTTTAATTTCCCGGTTGCATTATTCTGGCAGATTTTTTACTGCGGACCGTGTATTCGTTTTATTTTTGGAAAATTATTTCCGGAAAAGGAAAATGCATCAGATGCAGTAGGTGCGGAATCATAGAAAAATGTTATAATTAAGAAATATAACGGGGCTGGCGCGCTAGTAATCATTAAAGCGCCAGCCCCGTTTGTTAATGTATGATTATATTATTTGCCAAGTGCGAGCTTACCCATTGCATCTGCCTGAAGGATAGCATCATACAGTTCAACCGGCTGTACGTCGCCGGCAAGATTGTGGATGGTTTCACCTGGTACACAGGCATTTTTGGCGATTGTTTCAACCTGTTCTGCAGTAGTAACTCCAATTTCTTCAAGTGTAACAGGAAGACCGACTTCCATACAGAAATTCTGTACTTCTTCAAATTCTTCTTTTGGAACACCTTCCAGAATAAGCTGAACCAATGTTCCGAGTGCAACGCAGCAGCCGTGGTCGGCATGTGCGATTCCAAGAGAAGTTACACCGTTGTAGAAAGAGTGTGCAGCGGCACAGTTTACATTATCAGCACCAACACCGGAAAGATATACATTTGCCTCTACAATATTCTCCAAAGCAGGAGTAACAGCATGTACTTTGCATGCTTCTACAGCCTGTTTACCATATTCACGAAGTGTGTCATAACACAATCTTGCAAGTGCTTGACCGGCTCTTGTGATTCCAGTACCTTCCAGACTGGCAGATTCAGTACGGATAGAAGCGCGACCTTCAAAATAAGTTCCGAGTGCATCGCCCATTCCTGCAATGAGGAATTTTACCGGCGCATTGGCGATGACCGTCGTATCAACCATGACTGCATCCGGGTTAGTAGGATAGAATAAATATTTATCAAAACTATGATCGTCGTTGTAAATAACGGAAAGTCCGGTACATGGTGCATCAGTTGCAGCAACCGTAGGAACAATAACGATATGTTTTCCTGAATAGTATGCAGTTGCTTTTGCTGTATCGACTGCACTTCCACCTCCGACAGCAACAACAGTGTCTATTTTGTCTTCTTTTACAATGTCTTGCATTTTGGCTATTTCACTTTTGCTGGAAATGCCGCCGAAAATTTCATAACGTCTGTAGTCGTCTAAATCTCTAAAACTCTGCTCGATTTTATCGTGGCAGGCTTTATATCCGCTCCGGGAACAGACAAATAACCATCTTTTTCCCATATAGCCCATTTCTTCCTGAAACTTCAAAAGTGCATCTCTGCCCTGTACATATTTGAGTGGTTCACGCATTGCTCTAAGTCTCTCCATCATGATCAGTTACCTCCTGAAATTATATATATCTTTTTGTTGCCGTCTATAGTATAGCATAATTTCAAAAAAAGTGTGATAATTTTTTAACATATTAATTAAAAAAATAACGATGGGTTTAATGTGATAAAGTGTTAAATTTGGGACGGGGATTTTCTAGAAAATCCCCGTCCCAAATTTAGTTTTACTGCATCTCTTCTGTATAGATTGAATAGACTTCTTTCTGATTAATCAGTTCCTCCAGAGTTTCTTTATCCGTAACGGTTGCGTATCCATAGATGTGAAGTCCGTGTTTCTTCACATAGGATTTCGCCTGTGCAAGTATTCCGGCATTAAAAGTTCCTGTATTACCGGATTCGGACATCATCTGTACAAATTTTTCCTGATCGGTAAGGTAATTTAAAAGGCTCAGAAAATGCTGCTTCGCATATTTTCCTTTGTATAGATTTTTAATTGCACTATCTGCTTCATCAATCCAGCCATCTTTATTGATCTTACATCCCGGAAATAAATTAGGATATTTCTTATCATTCCATGCAATCGGGCTGAAAGAAGAAGGATTGCATACGAAACCGATATTTGAGGTATGGAGTGTATAGGACGGATCACCATCTAAAGAATCAAATGCATTTGTCTGCACACCACACCATACTTCGTTGATCTTCTGCTTTTGAATATATTTTGCAAAAGAAGGATAATCCATAATATTTTCCAGAGATACATAAGCTAAGTACATTTTACGTGAATCCAGATCTTTGATGTAAGCTTTTGAATCTTCTTTGTTTCCACCGGCGCTTGTGGAAATAGATTCGTCTTCTTTCAAATCTGCAACTTTTTCCATGTATGCAACATTTTCAGAAGCAGAAGAGGTTTTTGACTTTGCATCTGCCTGATTCCAGAAAAATGAATTGCCGACTGGCGTTTTTAAAACATTGCTGTCATAGTAATGGATTTTTCCGCGTGTAATATAACCGGAGACATCTGTCATCGTTCCGGTCATGCTGAAAGTCTGTGGAATTGTAAAATTATAATCGCCATATCCTTTTGATTCCACAGTGGCAGAAACTCTGCGCTTACCCGGAAGAAACAGTTCTGTGTAAGCTGCCATATCCCGGCTGAACTGTGTCTGGGTGGATTGACCGGCCTTGGCTTCTTTGGCAGGATTATAATAAAATCTGGAAACGACTGACGGCAGGCAAAATTGTATAAATAACACCAGTACAAGTGTGACTGCAAGCACAGCGAGTCCAAGTTTGCGGAAAGCACTTCGGATAGAGCGGTTGACGACTTTGATAAAATCGGTATCGTCTTTTTCCATAAATACATCGCCTAATTCCGGAATTTCCTCTTTTTCATAAAGATAATCACCAATAGCTTCCTGACGCTCAATGTCCTGTTCTATTTTTTTTTGCTGTTCCGGCTCAAGTTCGCCGGCTTTATATAATTCAATTAATTCACGATAAGTCATCTTGTTCCCTCCTGATATGATATAAGATATTTTTTGAGCTCTTTTTTCGCACGATAGGCAAGCATTTTCACGCTGCCGGTAGTGAGCCGTAGCATGGCGGCAATTTCTTTCTGGGAAAAATCTCCAAAATATTGTAAAAGAATGACTTCTTTCTGCTGTCCTTTTAAATGGTGGATCGCTTCCCAAAGCTGTTTTGTCCCTTCTTTTTGTAAAATTTCTTCCAGAACATCCTTCTTGATAAAATATTCCGAAATAGGAGCTACATCTTCTGTATGGATTGCCTCCAGTGATGCAAGAGTTTTTGCTTTCTTATAATAATTGTAGTAAAGATTTCTCGCTACCATATAAAGCCAGGCACGCATATTGGTGTGAGAATCCTTCAGCGAAAGCCAGGCTTTTAAAAATGTATCCTGTAAAATATCGTCAGTTACAGTGCAGTTTGAACTGAGTGAATAGATGTAAAGATACAGTTCTCTGTAGTAGCGTTTATACAGTTGTTCCAGTAAATATTTGTTCAGATCCTCACCCCCTCACTTTCATACTTGAGATATCCGTAGCTTTCTTAACTATATAACAATTTTGCTTTAAAGAGGTAACGATTTTGTTTAATAATTTTTTCGGGTATCACTTTATGGTATAATAAGACTGAATTTTAGTCTAAAATATGGATAAAAAGTGACATTGAAGATAGAGGGGGATAAAATGGGAGGTTTTCACATGTTTCGGAAAAATGTGAGCGCAGGAAAGGTTAATTTTATTTTATTTATTATATTTGTATTTATTCTGGGTGGAAGTGTGGAATTGCAGATAAATATGAATAAAAAAAGTGCCAGAATGGCATGCGGTATGGTGCTGGATCAGGCGGAATCTGTAATTGATAAAAATGCCGGTGATGGAGCGGACATTACAGAATTTATTTCTAAAATGCCATTCACAGAGACAATGACAATTTACATATGGGAAGATGACGGGGCGAGTTTTCTTCCGCTTCCGAAGAAGGAAGGAGTCCGGTTAAAGAAGACAGATAAGATTGAAAAAGAATGGAATTATCTGGTTAGTGAGAAATATAAAAATTACAATCTTGCGGTGACATATCCGTTAAAGAAAGCCAATGTGAGCGTTCCGGGGACAACGGCGCTCCTAGGTCTGGCACTTATGGCGGCGCTTATCATTATCAATATTGTAATAGCGCAGGCATTTAAAGCACAGGAAAAGAGTAAAAGTGAACTGCAGGATACAAACAATATTCTGGAAACTGCAGGATTTGGAATATGGTATATCCGCCTAATGGAAGGAAAAAAGCCGCGGATGTATGCAAATCCGAAGATGAAAGAGGTACTTGGAATCGAGGGACAGTTTTTATCAGAGGAAGAAGTTTATGATTTCTGGTATTCCCGTATCCCGGAGAAAGCAGTACAATCTGTGCAGGACAGTGTGCAGGAAATGCTGGATGGAAATGTTTCAGAAAATACTTATCAATGGGAGCATCCGGATAAGGGCATGATCTATGTGCGTTGCGGTGGGGCATGTTATGAAAAAGGAGAAAAAGAACAGGTGTTAGGCGGTTATCACAGTGATGTTACGGCAATTGTCACAGAAGATGAGCGCAGGCAGAGAGAACTTCGGGAAGCCAAAGAAGCAGCAGAACGCGCAAATGTAGCAAAGACAAGCTTCCTGTCGCGCATGAGTCACGATATCAGGACTCCGTTAAATGGAATTATCGGGCTGATCCGTATTAATGAAAAACACGAAAATGATAAAGAACTGGTAAAAGAGAATTATAAGAAGATCATGATTTCAGCAAATCATCTGTTATCGCTGATCAATGACATTTTACAGATGAGCAAGCTGGAAAATGGAGAAGTGAACCTGATGCATGAAGCACTTGATCTTCATCAGCTTTCGCAGGATGTTCTGAATATGATTGATCTGCGTGCGTCCGAGGCAGGAATTACATTAGAATATGAACGGTCGATGGACGAAGTGAAATATCCATATGTATATGGAAGCGCTCTGCATCTTCGCCAGATTTTCCTGAACATATACAGTAATTCAATCAAATATAATACACTTGGTGGCAGAATTACGACGAAAATGCGCTGTGCCAGCATGGAAAATGGCATTGTAACATACCAGTGGACAATCTCTGACACGGGAATCGGAATGACTGAAGAATTTCTGGAGCATATATTTGAACCATTTGCACAGGAACATTCCGATGCGAGAAGTATTTACAAAGGAACGGGGCTTGGAATGGCGATCGTAAAATCACTTATTGATAAGATGAACGGAACGATTGAAGTTTCAAGCAGAGAAGGAGTCGGCAGTATATTTGTGATCACGCTTCCTTTTGAGCTGGCAGAGGAATCTGAGGTGAAAAAATCCGAAGAACTTCCGATTGATGGAACGATTGATGGGTTGTCATTGCTACTCGCTGAAGATAATGAATTAAATGCGGAAATTGCAGAATTACAATTGAAAGAAGCAGGAGCAGACGTTACAATTGTCAGAGATGGACAACAGGCGGTAGATTTATTCATAGAAAAACCGGAAGGAACATTTGATGCAATCCTAATGGATATTATGATGCCGGTAATGGACGGACTGTCTGCAACTCGTGTGATTCGTGTGTTAGACCGGGAAGATGCTAAGACGATTCCGATCATTGCGATGACAGCAAACGCATTTGCGGAAGATGCGAGAAGAAGTATGGAAGCGGGAATGAACGCACATCTCGCAAAGCCATTGGATATGAAAAAAGTTATATTAACCATTCAAAAATGTTGTGATAATAAAAAGTAGAGTGATGTTCGGATATAGGAAAAAGAAATATACAGAACGAAAAGGAAAGGCTTAGTATAGATACGGAAAAAAGAAAAGAAACAATTAATTATCAACAGCCTATTGACGAGATATATTAAACATGGCTGGATGTTTATTCCTGTTTTAATTTGAATATAAAGAGCATATAATTAGAAAAGAAAAATATTGACATTAACAGGAACTTTCTATATAATAATGAAATTGTGAAAGTGTCTTTATTTGTGCCTGAATAGGCAGAATAATGAATAAAAATAACAGATTTATGAATATGTATACCAAAGTTGCAAGTATAAAAGAAAAGGAGTAAAAGCATAATGGAAGCAAAGAAGAGATTACTTACTTATGCAGGATTGAAGGCGCTGGAAGACGAGCTTGAAAATCTGAAAGTTGTAAAACGTAAAGAAGTTGCCGGAAAAATCAAAGAGGCAAGAGAGCAGGGAGACCTGTCTGAGAATGCAGAGTATGATGCAGCAAAAGATGAGCAGAGAGACATAGAAGCAAGAATCGAAGAGTTGGAAGGCATTTTAAAGAATGCAGAAGTTGTTGTAGAAGATGAAGTAGATTATGATAAAATCAACGTTGGATGTACTGTAAAAGTATTTGATATTACATTTGATGAAGAGATGGAATTCAAGATTGTAGGTTCTACAGAGGCTAACAGTCTGGAAGGTAAGATTTCCAATGAGTCACCGGTAGGACATGCTCTGATCGGTAAGACAGTGAACGATGTCGTAGAAGTAGAGACACAGGCAGGAATTATGCAGTACCGTGTACTGGATATCAGTCGCTCAAACTAATTTAGAAGATGACAATCCAACCCCTCAGAGACTGAGGGGTTTAGTCGCATAAAAGGGAAGGAGAAAAGAATGGGAGAGCAGAAGAAGACACAGGAACCGGATTTAAATCAGTTAAAGAAAGTCCGCAGAGAGAAACTCGCCGATTTACAGGCTAATGGAAAGAATCCATTTGAGATTACAAAGTATGATGTGACATGTCACGCTGCTGATGTGAAAGACAATTATGAAGAGATGGAAGGAAAACACGTAACACTTGCGGGACGTATCATGCAGAAACGTGTTATGGGAAAAGCTTCTTTCTGTAACATTCTGGATCAGAGTGGAAACATTCAGTCTTATGTTGCAAGAGACAGCATTGGAGAAGAAGAATACAAAGATTTCAAGAAGATGGATATCGGAGATATCGTAGGACTGGAAGGTGAAGTCTTCAAAACAAAAACAGGAGAGATTTCTATTCATGCCTCTGCTGTAAAACTGTTATCTAAGAGTCTTCAGATCCTTCCGGAAAAATTCCATGGACTGACCAATACAGATACACGTTACCGTCAGAGATATGTGGATTTGATCATGAATCCGGAAGTACGTGACACATTTATCAAGAGATCCAAAATTATCGCATCTATCAGAAATTATCTGAATGGCCAGGGATTCCTTGAAGTTGAGACACCAATGCTGGTACAGAATGCCGGTGGTGCAGCAGCAAGACCGTTCGAGACACATTTCAATGCACTGAACGAAGACCTGAAACTTCGTATTTCTCTGGAGCTGTACTTAAAGAGACTGATTGTCGGTGGTATGGAGAGAGTTTATGAGATTGGACGTGTATTCCGTAATGAAGGCCTGGACACAAGACATAACCCGGAATTTACGCTGATGGAGTTATACCAGGCATATACAGATTACAATGGAATGATGGATCTGACAGAGAACCTGTATCGTCATGTTGCACAGGAAGTTCTCGGAACAACTAAGATTGTTTACAAAGGAATCGAGATCGACCTTGGTAAGCCGTTTGAAAGAATTACAATGATCGATGCTGTTAAGAAATATGCAGGTATCGACTGGAATGAAGTTGAGACAGAAGAAGATGCGAAGAAGTTAGCTGACGAGCATCATATCGAATACGAAGCAAGACATAAGAAAGGTGATATCTTAAGCCTCTTCTTTGAGGAGTATGCTGAGAAATACCTGTTACAGCCAACATTTGTTATGGATCATCCGATCGAGATTTCTCCACTTACAAAGAAGAAACCGGAAGACCCGAATTATGTAGAACGTTTTGAGTTCTTCATGAATGGATGGGAGATGGCAAATGCGTACTCTGAGTTAAATGATCCAATCGACCAGAGAGAGCGTTTCAAAGCACAGGAAGAACTGCTTGCACAGGGTGACGAGGAAGCAAACACAACAGATGAAGACTTCCTGAACGCACTGGAGATCGGTATGCCGCCTACAGGTGGTATTGGATTTGGTATCGATCGTATGTGTATGCTGCTTACAGGAGCAGAAGCAATCCGTGACGTATTATTGTTCCCGACAATGAAGTCCTTAGATGGTGTAAATAAGAAAAATGATGTAAATAATACAGCTTCTGAAGCACCTGAAAAAAATGTAAAAACTGAGTCTGAAAAGATTGATTTTTCTAAGGTAAAGGTAGAGCCTTTATTTGAGGAATTTGTTGATTTTGATACATTCAGTAAGTCAGATTTCCGTGCAGTAAAGGTTAAAGAGTGTGTTGCAGTACCGAAGTCAAAGAAACTGTTACAGTTTACGCTTGATGACGGAACAGGCACAGACAGAACCATTTTAAGCGGTATTCACGCTTATTATGAGCCTGAAGAACTGGTTGGAAAGACGCTTATCGCTATCACAAATCTTCCACCGAGAGCGATGATGGGCATTGACTCTTGCGGTATGCTCCTCAGTGCTATCCACGAAGAAGAAGGCGAAGAAAAGCTCCATCTTCTGATGGTTGATGACCATATTCCAGCAGGTGCAAAGCTCTATTAAGATGATGTAAAGATGTACCGTTTTACCGAATAGACGGGACGTACTTCATTTGATAAAAAACTAAAAAAACAGCGATTTACATCAAACTTACATCAATTGATGCAGAAATCGGTGCAAGCAAGAAAAAATCGCATAATTGGCAGAATGAATGGGCAGTCCTGAAATCGGGATTGCCCATTTTTAGAAGAAAGACGAAAAACTCTTGACCTGCACGCAGCGTATACGCTTATACTATCAACATAAATCATAAGGAGGTGCATCGGATGTTATTAAATGAAATTATAAATGAGGTTGGAATGACAAAGCGTGCAGTTAAGTATTATGAAGAAAAAGGATTGCTGTCAGTGGATAAAGATAACAATGGTTATCGTAACTATACTGCACAAGATGTTGAAACTTTAAAAAAGATTTCAGTATATAGAAAACTCGGTATTAGTATTAAAGACATACAGAGCCTTTTGGAAACTGGCGACAAAAGTATTCTTCTTCGTATTTATCAAGAAAAAGTGCAGGAAAAAGTTTTAAAAGACTCAGAACTTGAAGCTTTGAAGCAATTTATAGATGATGGTGACGCAGACAAAGCAAATGAGGCACTTGATTATCAAACCGTTGAAAATGCAATTGAGTCTTTGCTACCGGGAAAAGAATGGGGAGATTATTTTAAAAGTCATTTCAAACCATTTCTTAATGTAAGGTTGAAGACTCTGGAACAGAAGCAGGCACTACATAATATATTAGAATATTGCGATGAAACGACATTGAAAGTTCCTTTTATTATGGGAATAGGTGCGAAGATGATAGGTGGGATTGCACAAGAAACCAGAACCGCAGATGAGATGATAGCCTATTATCGTGATATGAGTGAAAGTGAATATGAAAGACTAAAAGAAAAAGTATGGAAAGGTGCTAAAATGAAAAACGGTATAATGAAATACCATCCAGCATTTATTGCACAGAGAAAAATGCAGAAAGAGTTACAAAATAAAGGATATAACGATATATTCATTCCTAATTTAATGGTTCTGTCTCCAACGTATGCAGAATATAAGAAAGCGTTAGATAATGTGAACGATAGAATGTGTAGAGAACTTGGACTGTATTATGATAGCAATTATAACTTAGTTATTAAAAAAGATAATTCTAAGTAAAAGTTAAACTACCCTTTGGGAGAGGAGAAATCCTTTTCTCAAAGGGCTTTTTCTATTTATACGGATATTCGCAAACTACAAGATAAAGCCAAAACTTCATATACTCTAAGCACAAGGAGGTTGAGGTTTGGCTATGAACAACAGTTTAGCAGAAGTACACCCAGAGCTTATTACGGAATGGTCGGAGAAGAATTTACCGCTTACACCTGATGATATTACCTTTGGTTCAAATAAAAAAGTATGGTGGAAAGGTACTTGCGGACACGAATGGCAAACAAGCGTTAAGGCTCGTTCTAATGGAGAAAAATGTCCGATATGTTCCGGTGCGAGAGTGATTGCAGGTATTAACGATTTGGCGACATTAGAGCCGTTACTGGCAAAGCAGTGGTCAAAAAAGAATAAGATAAAACCGACAGAGGTTTCTATTGGTTCTCATAAGAAAGTGATATGGAGATGTAAAAAAGGTCACGAGTGGGAAGCTGTCGTTAAAAGCAGTGCTCCAACGATTATTGTTGCAGCGGTTACAAGTGTAATCAAGAAAAGATATTTGCCATCGCACATTATTCTTGGCGAGGAGTTTGGACTGAAGAAACCGTCAATGGTTCTTCTGGAGCAGATACGGACAGTCAATAGAGAGGATTTGCGTGAATACATAGGTACGGTAGATGACGATAAACTTTTCAGGCAGATAAACGCAACTTTGAAAAAGACTTTTGGACTTTGGGTTTACAAGCCGGAGGGGAAAGAAAATATTCGTTGTCTATGCCCGAAGTGCCTGAATGATTACATCCACAATCCGGACTATATTGTAAGGCGACTTGACCCATTTGCAAAGCGAAAAGACAGATGTGATAAGTGTGATGCAGATGGTTGGGATTATGTTGTTACCGACAGATATTCATCAAAGAAAGAAAAGAGGGGAAGCAATGACAGAAAATAAAATCATTATTCCTATCTGGAAGAAGTCCAATCTTACAGTAGAAGAAGCCGCAGCTTATTGTGGTATTGGCTCAAGAAAATTAAGAGAAATGTCCGACTCGGAGTTTTGCCCTTTTGTTCTTTGGAATGGAAGTAAGCGACTGATTAAAAGAAGAAAACTGGACGAATATCTTGATAATGCGTATTCGATATAGCTGATTTGTAAAATGTGCGATGGGTCGGTTCGCATAATAGGCTCATCGTCATTTTTTAATTATCATAAGGGCAGAAAAAAACAAGGAGGTGCTTCCGTAATGGCAGATACAGAAAAGATTATCCGAAAAAAATATGATGTGCCGATATGGCATAAGTCTAATTTGACGATTGATGAAGCAGTTGAATATTCTGGCATAGGTAGAGAAAGACTGAGAAAACTAACAAGCCAAGAAGAATGCCCATTTGTTCTTCATATAGGAAATCGTCGAATGATTAAGAGGAGGATTTTTGATGAATACATTGAAAAACTTACTTTCCTTGAATGATGATGAACGCTTACTTGCCGAAGTAAGAACATATCAGGAAAAACTCATAAGCAATGCTGAAGAACCGATATGGGAAAGAAAGTGGCTGACAATCGAAGAAGCCGCAGCATATTCCGGTATAGGAAGAACGAAGTTGCGTGAGTTATCTAATCAAGCAGGTTGTCCCTTTGCAATATGGATAGGCAATAAAATCCATATTGTGAGGGAACGACTGGACAAATATATAGATAAGCAGTTTAGAATTTAGGAGGACACAATGGCGACAAAAAGAAAAGATAAATCAAGGGTTGTTCTGAAAACCGGAGAGGTTCAGAGAAAAGACGGTACTTATCAATTTAGCTGGCAGGACAGCCAGATGAAAAGAAGATTTGTTTACGCAAGAACTTTAGATGACCTGAGAGAAAAAGAAAAGCGTATTCAGAAAGATAAATGTGATGGTATTAAGACCGAAGCACGATACACAACCATTGATGAATTATTTGACCTTTGGGCAAATATGAAAAGAGGGCTGAAGAATAATACCTTTGAAAATTACAAATATATGTACAATACCTTTGTGCGACCAGTGATTGGAAGTAAAAGAATATCAACGCTGAAGAAATCAGATATTAAGAAATACTACAATTATCTTGTTGATGAAAGAAATTTGAAGCCTTCAACAATTGATAATATACATACGGTTCTTCATCAGGTTTTACAGATTGCTGTCGATGATGACTTTATCAGAAATAACCCGTCAGATAATGTGTTGAGAGAATTGAAAAAAGCACATTGTTTTCAGTCGGAAAAGCGTAGAGCGTTGACGAAACTTGAGCAGGAGCTATTTCTGAATTTCATGAAAACCCACCCTGTATATGAACACTGGTATCCGGTCTTTGCAGTAATGATAGGAACTGGACTTCGTGTGGGGGAAGTAACTGGATTGAGATGGTGTGATATTGATATGGAAAGTGGAATGATTGATGTTAATCATACTCTTGTATATTATGACCACAGAACTGAGGGAAGTAAAAGCGGCTGTTATTTCAATGTAAATACAACGAAGACTCCGGCTAGTATGAGGCAGGTTCCAATGCTCGGTTTTGTGAGAGAAGCATTTGAACAGGAGAAACAGAAGCAGGAAGATTTAGGACTTCATTGCGAGGTCACGATTGACGGATATACAGATTTTATTTTCATCAATCGTTTTGGTCAGGCACAGCACCAAGCCACACTCAACAAAGCAATCCGAAGAATTATCCGTGATTGCAATGATGAGCAGTTTTTGCACAGTGATGAACCTGATGTGTTACTTCCTCATTTTAGCTGTCATGGTCGAGTTATAATAAGGACAAGTTAGAAAACTCCAGTAAATACAAGGGGTTGCACTAATTTAGTCCTTATTTTTAACTCCCTGAAAAAGGGAAAAATAAGGCAGCGCTGTCATTCCAGAATATGAATTATTACAGATCCAGACTGGAAATGGATTTGTGTAAGACAAGAGTAAAAACAACAGAATTATTGTAATTATAGGACTGAATTAGCTCGCACGGAATATAGATTCCGGTTGTCTAATTCAGTCCTCTTTTTGATTGACGACGATGAAAGGTGATGAAAAATGGCTAGAATTATTTCTATTGTAAACCAAAAAGGGGGAACGGGAAAATCCGCATGTACAGCTAATTTAGCAGTAGGATTAGCACAAAAGAATATGAAAGTGTTGATTGTAGATGCCGATCCACAGTCTGATGTATCCGCAGGATTTGGATATCGTGATTGTGATGACAGTAATGAAACACTTACAGCTCTTATGGATGCAGTAATGAAAGATGAAGATATTCCTTCAGACTGTTATATCAGACATCAGGCAGAGGGAATAGACATTATCTGTTCTAACATTGGACTGGCAGGTACGGAAGTACAGTTGGTAAATGCAATGAGCAGGGAATATGTATTGAAACAGATTTTATATGGTATCAAGGATCAATATGATGCAGTCATTATTGACTGTATGCCATCATTGGGAATGATTACGATCAATGCGCTGGCTGCATCAGATGAAGTCCTCATTCCAGTTGAAGCGTCCTACCTGCCAATCAAAGGCTTGCAGCAGTTGTTAAAAACGATCGGTAAGGTTCGTAAGCAGATTAATCCGAAGTTGCAAGTCGGTGGGATTCTGTTCACGATGGTCGATGCGCATACAAATGATGCCAGAAATAATATGGAACTTCTCAGAAATGTATATGGAAGTCAAATTCATATCTTTGATAATTATATTCCATTTTCTGTAAGAATGAAGGAAGCAGTCAGAGAAGGACAGAGTATTTTCTCTTATGATCCGAAAGGCAAAGCTACAGAAGCTTATCGGAGAGTGACGGAGGAGGTGCTGAAAGATGCCATCTAAAAAAAGAGCAACTCCCATTTCCTTACAGCCACTTGATGCGTTGTTTGGAACAAACGAAGAAACAAACAATGGAATTTGCGAGATAAAAATAGGAAGCCTTCATCCATTTCCAAATCACCCGTTTCAAGTAAAAGATGATAAGAAAATGGAAGAATTATCAGAAAGCATTACACAATATGGCGTGTTGGTTCCTGGTATTGTGCGGTTGAGAGAGTCTGGTGGTTATGAGCTGGTAGCTGGTCATCGGCGAAAACGAGCATGTGAACTTGCTGGACTAGAGAAAATGCCGGTTATCATCAAAGATCTTACAGATGATGAAGCGACGGTGATTATGGTAGATTCCAACATTCAACGAGAAGAGCTGCTGATCAGCGAAAAGGCATTTGCTTATAAAATGAAATATGAGGCGTTAAAGCGTCAGGGAAAACGATCTGATTTAACTTCTTGCCAAGTTGGCAAGAAGTTGGCGGCAGAAGAAGTCAGTCAGAATACAGGAGATAGTTCCAGACAGATTCTTCGATATATTCATCTGACAGAGTTAGTAGCAGAGCTATTAGAATTGGCAGACGAGAAGAAGCTTCCCTTTAACACAGCTGTTGAACTTTCTTATTTGAGAACTGAAGAGCAGCAGATATTATTTCAGTATATGAGTAATCACAATATGGTACCTTCCATGAAGCAGGCAAAGGAATTGAAGCAGATTTCAAAAGAGCGGATGTTGACGTATTCAGAAATTGACCAGATTTGCATGAATGAAAGTACTGAAAAAGTTCAGGTGCAGATTCCGGCGAAGAAATTGAAACAATATTTTCCAGATACATATACAAAGACTCAGATGGAAGAAATTATATTTATGCTTCTGGCATCGTGGGCAGAAAGAGAGGGTAAAGAATGAGCAATGAAGATATGGCAAGGAGAATACAAGTCTATCTGAAAAAGATAGAAAAGATACGTGTTAAACGGATAAAAAGAGAGAAGTTTAAACATTTGTTGAAAACATTAGGATTATCAGCAGGAAGGAAGTGAAAGTATGGCTTTGAAAATTGTACGAAGATATGATGCGAACGGAAGGGAGCTTACGGAGAAAGATCTGGAAACCTTTCGATTGGATTCTCCTGTGGTTAGAGAAATATTGGCAAACCTTAATCGGGAGGTGGCGGAAGGAATCAGACAGAGGGAGAAAAAAGATGACGATTGAAGATGTAATTAAAAAATCGATTCTGCCACTGGCATTTATGGTATTCTGGTTTTGGATGACAAAAACAATTATGAAGGTCAGTGGACAGACGGATTGGTTCTGGTGGGTATTTATTGCTGGACTTCCATTTGGAATACATAAAATGCGGTTGATTCTGATTCCGAGAGGAATGGATACCACAGCAACACTTGGGATGGCTGCATTAAGTGTCATCATTGGAGCATTGATTGGAAGTATCATGATTCCAGTGTATGTGATTAGAGCGATATACGTGTTTATACGGTATGCCATTGGAAAATAGAATATTAGATTGATAAGAGGCAGGCTTGCGAAAACAAAAATCGTAAGTCTGCCTCTTTTTTTGTGCTTAAAACCAGGCAATTCAGGGGAAGTCCCTTTTGCAAATATATATTCTTGGAGGATTTTTAATATGAGAGAGCGAATTGAAAGTAAGCATGTAACTAAGGAAATCAAAAGTCAGATGCCAGTAATTCCGGTGGAAATTGTTAAAGAAAGAGGCTGTACGTTCTGCCCGTATTATCTGGGCAATTATGAGAAACAGCCACGTTGTATGATGAAAACCTGTGCCTGGGATGATGAAAATGAACGTTTCCATCCAGTTCTTCGTGAACTGATCCCATTTTATAAAGAGAAGATGGAAAAAGCAGAAGAAAAGTTCCTTGCAATGAAAAAGATTTATACAACACTGTTAGGAATGTTTGCCGATGAAATGAAGCAAGAAGAGTTGGAAAAAGATGAATGTTACGGATGTGCCTATGGAAAATGTGGACCATGTATCGGCATCTGTTACAAATCAATGAAAGCATAGGAGGGTTAAGCCAATGAATACAACAGTTATTTCCGGGCGATTGGTAAGAAATCCCGGATACAACGAAGTGGAGAATGAAAAAGGACTTCATAAGATTGCCAAGTTTGTTCTGGCAGTCAGAAGAAATTATTCCGATGAAGTCAGTTTCATTCCGGTAAAGGCTTTTGCAAAGAAAGCAGAATTTGCCAGAGATTATCTGATGCAGGGCACGAAGGTCATGGTGGAAGGCGAGATTGTCACAGGTAATTATGAAGATAAGGATACCGGGAAAAAGATTTATACCACCGAAGTGTATGCAAACCGGATTGAATTCGCAGGTGCAAAAATGGTTGACAGACCACCGTTTCCAGAAGATGCGGAAGGGTTCTTAGAGATCCCAGAGGGCATGGAAGAAGAAATTCCGTTTAGATAGAGGAGGATAAAAGATGGTTTCAGTAGATCAGGCGTATATGGTAGGGCATATGAAAAATGCCGATGGAAGTATCAATAACAAAAATGTAGTGCTGTCAGCAGCATGTGAAGCAGCGGAACTGTTCCAGTGCATGATGTCAGTAAATCAGAAACTGGAGGACTGGCAGAGATTTAACCACACCTTGGAGCAGCATCTTAGAAGTGTGGAATGTGAGAAAATCCATGATATTTGTCAGGCAGTATATGGAATGAAACATCCGTCCGATGAACTGGAAGGATTGTATCTGGCAAGAGAGGATGAACAGATATGCCTTCTGTACTATCAGGTATTTGTAGGGATGTTGGAAATCAATATTAATTCAGCCGAAGTGCTGTACAAACAGAAGGAGGAAACAATCAATGAGTAAGATGGAGTATATGCCGGTAGATTGTCTGCAGGTGCCGAAGGTGCTGTTCCAGATGGAAAAATACAAAAATCTGTCAAATACAGCAAAAATTTTATACAGCTTATTTCTGGATCGTTTGAAATTTGCGGTGCAGAATGGCTGGGTAGATCATAACGGGGATCTGTTTGTTATCTATCCAAAAAGCGAAATGAAGAAAGATCTGAATACGACTCGATATGGCGTAGATCAGGCAGTACAGGAACTTGTTAAGATTGGAAAGCTGGTGCGTATTGTTCAAAACGATGGAAAGGCGAACCACTTTTATATCAATGATATTTATGAAAATGAGATGGAGGAAGAATCAATGATGACATTAGACAGAATTATGGCAAATATGCAGATGGAAGAAAGAGAAATTATCATGGATAAGATGGTGGCAGCATCCAGAGATATTCTGGGAACAATTGCAGATATGGGATATCTGGATGAATATGAGACACCACTGACTCCTATGGAAGAGCGTGGCTATTACGATGAAGAAGGTAATCTTGATATTGATGCCGTAGAAGCCGATGGCTATGAGTTTGGCATGGATCTGGCATTTGGCGTGTTATCTGTTTATGAAGGAAAGCCTGAACGTGTGCTGGAAATTCAGAAATATGTAAATGAGCAGTATGAGTGCTGCTCTAATAAGAAGTTTATGAAAGTTCTGGAAACAATCGCACGAATGAATGGAAACGAGGAGGTTTATATCGAGGATATGTATGCCTGCAATAAAGAGGCAAGGAATTATTATCTGAGTGAGTTAATGATGTGCTTCAACTTTGTGTTTAATGAGATGTGTCATGGAACAGGCAGTGCAGCAGGGTGTGATTTTAATAATGAGGAAGAATAGGAAATAAGCTATGGCAGATTTTGAATATTTCAGAGCAGAAGAATCTGACCAGTTTTCTTTTTTTCGGATACCAAAAGCTCTGTTCACAGAAAAAGAGTTTGCAAGCCTGTCCACAGACGCAAAGCTCCTTTACGGAATTCTGCTTGATCGAATCAGCCTATCCAAGAAAAATGGATGGATTGATAGTGATGGTTATGTCTATATCATTTACACGATCGCAGAATTGCAGGAACTATTGCGAATGTCGCATACGACAGTGACAAAGCTTCTTTATGAGCTTGACAGTGTGCATGGGATTGGATTGATTGAACGGTATCGGCAGGGGAATAATCGTCCCTCTGTCATATACGTGAAAAATTTTGTGAAACGGATTAGAGGAAAGCCCGTAAGATACTTTGCTTCTGGAACGCCAGAAACTGGAAATCCGGACTGCAAGGAATTGGAAATCCGGATTGCAAGAAACTGGAAGTCCGGAACGCAAAAAAATAGAAGTCCGGACTGCAAGAATCTGGATGGAAGTAATACTAAGATAAATAAGACTGAAAAGAATCATACTGATAAGAGTAAGGGCAATACTCCCACTTTGGAAGAAAAATTCAGTCAGTATGGTAGATTTAAAAATGTTGTTCTGTCGGAAGCTGAACTGCAGGAGCTGATGACGCTATTTCCATGGGATTACCAGAAACGGATTGATCATCTTTCTGTTTATATGAAATCCAGTGGAAAAGAGTATCAGAACCATTTTGCAACAATCTGTCTTTGGGCAGAAAGGGATGGAACCAGGACAGGAATGGATAAATATGAATTTCAGGAAGGAGAAAGCCTGTGATGGAAAATAAAGTAACAGCAGATTATCTGGACGAAGAGGGATGTCTTCATTGTGGCACCTGTGGAAAAAGAAAACAGATGAAAGTCAGTCTGATGGGATTTGAGCATGTAGTGTCCTGTTTGTGCGAATGCGAGGTAAAAGCCAGGCAGGAACTAGATGAGAAGATGCAGTGGGAAGAAGCACAGCGGCAGCTTTATCAGAGAAAATCCGTCGGACTTCGGGAAAGAAGATTCTGGGAATGGAAATTTGAAAATGACAACGGAAGCAACCAGAAGATACTAATTGCCAGGCAGTATGTAGAAAACTGGACAGATATGAAGAGAAAAAATGTAGGATTGCTTTTGATGGGACCAGTTGGAACCGGGAAAAGTTTCTTTGCAGGCTGTATTGCAAATGCACTTTTGGAACAGGGAGAACGTGTCATGATGACAAATTTTTCCAGAATCTTAAATGAAATGACCAGCTATCAGGCAGATAGGAACCAGATTATACAAAATCTTGTGGATTATCCGCTGCTGATTATTGATGACTTGGGAATAGAACGAAATTCCGAGTTTGCCCTGGAGCAGGTCTATAATGTGATAGACAGCCGATATTGTAAAATGCTTCCGATGATCGTAACAACGAATCTGGGACTGAATGAAATGAAATCCACAGATTTGGATACTGCCCATCAGCGTATTTACAGTAGAATACTTGAAATGTGTGTTCCCATCTATTGTGGTGGAGAAGATAAGAGAAAAGAAGAAGGGACAGAAAAACTCGTACAGGTGCAGAACCTGATTACCGGTTAATCTGTCTTTTTTCATTAAAGGGGGTGATTGCCATGATTACAGATCTGGACAGCAGTTGAATCGCTGAAAGGAGGGAAAAGTCATGCAGGAAGAGGTAACTCAGAAAACGGTCACGTTCTGTATTCGGGCTACTAAGATTACAGCAGACCTGTTGAAAAAGGTTCTTGTTGCGTATCTGCGACATCAGAAGCAGAAATCAGTAGAGAAGAAAGCACAGAAAAATCAGCCGAAACAGGGAAAGGTCACGGTAAAAGAGCTGGCAAAACAGAATGCCGGGATGGTCAATATCGAGATCACGGACAAAAATATCAAGTCCTTTGAACGGTATGCCAGAAAATACGGGATCAATTATGCTCTGAAAAAAGACAAGAGCAAAGATCCTCCGGTTTATCTGGTATTTTTCAAGGGACGTGATCAGGATGCCCTCAATGCTGCTTTCCGTGAGTTTTCCCAGAAACAGATTCAAAAAGCGAATAAGCCTTCCATTCATAAGCGTCTTGCAGCTTACCGGGCAATGATGCCAAAGAAGACGAAGGACAAAGTAAAGAACCGGCATCAGGAGCAGAGTCGATGAAAAAGAAAAGCGGCAAAACTCTGATGCAGAAGTGGAAGATTAAAATCGGGGGTAAGCTGTCCGCCCTGGATAAAAAGAAACTGGTTCTTACAAATATCCCTTATGCTCTGGCTGCTTTCTATGCAGACCGGGCATTTTTTCTTTACCGGAACAGTCCGGGAGAAGATATGGGGAACAAACTATTATATGCAATGGAACACGCAGACCGGATTTTTGCAGGTTTTGTGTTAAGCAATAACTGGAAAGATCTGCTAGCAGGTATTGTTGTTGCAGTCGTTCTGAAAGTGTTGGTCTGGCAGAAACAGGCGGACGCAAAGAAATTACGGAAAGGCATCGAGTATGGTTCAGCCAGATGGGGAATCGCAGAGGATATCAAGCCTTATATGTCGGAAGATCCCTGGATGAATATTCCATTGACAGCAACAGAAGCATTGACTATGGAAAGTAGACCTAAACAGCCAAAGTATGCAAGAAATAAAAATATAGTGGTCATTGGCGGCAGTGGTTCCGGAAAAACTCGATTTTTCGTTAAGCCGTCAGTCATGCAGATGAACTGTTCCATGGTCATTACAGATCCGAAAGGCACTCTGATCGAGGAGTGCGGGAAGATGTTAGCAAAGGGACCACCTAAGAAAGATAAGAATGGAAATATTATGAAAGATAAATCAGGAAAAGTGGTTCACGAACCATATGTGATTAAGGTTCTGAATACTATCAACTTTTCCAAATCGCTTCATTACAATCCATTTGCTTATATACGGTCTGAAAAAGATATCCTGAAGCTGGTCACAACAATCATTGTTAATACCAAAGGCGAAGGGGAAAAAGCTTCCGAAGATTTTTGGGTAAAAGCAGAGAAGCTGTTGTACACGGCATTGATTGCTTTTATCTGGTATGAAGGAGATGAAGAGGAAAAGAATCTGAATACCCTTCTGGATCTTTTGAATGAAAGCGAAACCCGTGAAGAGGATGAAACTTACCAGAATCCAGTGGATATGATGTTCCAGGAACTGGAAGAAAGAGATCCGCAGCACTTTGCAGTCAGACAGTATAAAAAATACAAAATGGCGGCTGGCAAAACTGCCAAAAGTATTCTTATTTCCTGTGGTGCGAGGCTGGCACCATTTGATATAGCAGAACTTCGTGAGATCATGTCTTATGATGAAATGGAACTGGATAAGATCGGGGACAGGAAGACAGCCTTGTTTTTGATTATGTCCGATACAGATACAACCTTTAATTTTGTGATTGCCATGTTACAGTCACAGCTTTTCAATCTGCTTTGCGACAAGGCAGATGATGAGTATGGTGGAAGACTGCCAGTTCATGTGCGTGTCATCGCTGATGAGTTTGCCAACATCGGGCAGATTCCACAGTTTGACAAGCTAATCGCAACCATCCGAAGCAGGGAAATCTCTGCTTCTATTATTTTGCAGTCACAGAGTCAGCTAAAGGCAATGTATAAGGATAGTGCGGATACTATTCTGGGTAACTGTGATACCACACTATTTCTTGGAGGAAAAGAGAAAACTACTTTAAAGGAAATGAGTGAGCTTCTTGGTAAGGAAACCATTGACCTGTATAACACTTCGGAGACGAGGAGTAATCAGAAGTCTTTTGGATTGAATTATCAGAAAACTGGCAAACAGCTGATGACGGAAGATGAGATTGCAGTCATGGATGGAGGAAAATGTATCCTGCAGATTCGTGGTGCCAGACCATTCTTTTCGGACAAATATGATATCACGAAACACAAAAATTATCGGTATCTTGCAGATGAAAACGAGAAAAACCGATACAAAGTAGAGAAAGAGTTAAATCCGCAGTACACACCGAAACCCGAAGAAGAGGTGGAAGTGATTCACGTAGAACTGTCGGAGTAACCTTGGGAATGAACGAAAAATAATGAGGAAAGGAATAACTGACATTGGGTGCGCCGGCTTTTTAGTCGGTGTTTTTTCATTCCCGTAAACACCTGAAAAAAGTCAGTTTTGGTGAATGTATATGGCATTTTTTAGCAGTGCAATTACAACTTTAAAAACTCTTGTAGTCGCAATCGGCGCAGGTCTTGGCGTGTGGGGTGTCGTAAACCTTCTGGAAGGATATGGAAATGACAATCCCGGTGCTAAGAGCCAGGGCATCAAACAGCTGATGGCTGGTGCCGGAATCATGCTGCTGGGAACTACCCTGATTCCACAGCTGGCAACATTGTTCTCTTAAGAGGAGTGGTAGATGAACACCATCATTGAGAGAATTACGGAAGCGATAAAGGATATCCTGATCGGGCTTATTAAGTCAAGTTTGGATAACATGTTCACGTCTGTCAATGAGCAGGTGGGAACCATAGCCGGGCAGGTGGGACAGACACCGCAGGGATGGAATGCAGGGATTTTTAATCTGATTCAGAATATATCCCAAACGGTGATTGTCCCCATTGCGGGACTGATCATCACCTTTGTCCTGTGCTATGAATTGATCACGATGGTAACACAAAAAAACAATTTCCATGAATTTGAGACTTATAACATTTTCCTCTGGATCTTCAAAGCGTATGTAGCCATTTATCTGGTGACAAATACGTTCAATATCACGATGGCGGTCTTTGACGTTGGCCAACATGTGGTCAACAATGCCGCCGGGGTGATATCAGGAAACACTGCGGTGGATGCAACAGAAGCAATTTCACGGATTGTGGATGCCCTGGAGGATATGGAGTTAGGGGATTTGTTCCTGCTATCCATGGAAACGATGTTGATCAGTGTTACCATGCACATTCTGTCAATTATCATTACGGTAATTTTGTACGGAAGAATGATAGAAATTTACCTTTATACTTCCATAGCACCAATTCCGTTTGCCACCATGACCAATAAGGAATGGGGCAATATCGGAAACAACTATTTAAAAGGCTTGTTCGCACTGGCATTTCAGGGATTCTTCATGATGGTCTGTGTGGGAATTTATGCAGTTTTAGTAAATGCAATGACCATATCCAGTGACCTTCATGCAGCAATGTTTTCAGTAGCGGCTTATACCGTGATTCTTGCATTTTCATTATTCAAGACCGGAAGCCTTAGCAAATCAATATTCAATGCCCATTAACGGGCAGGAAAGGAGCGCATACCATGGCGTATGTACCAGTACCAAAAGACCTTACCAAGGTCAAAACAAAAGTAGCGTTAAATCTGACAAAGCGGCAGCTGATTTTCTTTTCACTTGCCGCAGTTGTGGGAATTCCGTTTTATCTGGTCATGAGAAAACCAATCGGTTCCAGTATCGCAGCCATCCTGATGGTAACGATCATGCTTCCGTTTTTCTTCATGGCAATGTATGAAAAAGACGGTCTTCCCTTTGAAAAAGTGGTGGCAAATATCATTCGACAGAAGTTTATCTGTCCGGCAGTAAGACCATATAAGACAGAAAATTTTTATCAGGAGATTTCCACCCTTGTGAAAAAGGAGGGTGTGCCGGATGGCAAAAAAGACAAAGCAGGAGGCTCAGCAGGAGCGTCTGTCCCTGGCGGAAAAAAGAAACCGTCAGGAAAGAAGAAACAAAAAAAGCAGAAAAGAAAGAGAACAGGAAAAGCGTAGAAAGAAGCAGGAACGGGATCGTAGGAAACAGAAAAATATTCCTACAACTGCACAGCAGAGTATTCCGTATATTCGGATGCTGCAGGATGGTATCTGCCAGGTGACAAAGACCTTTTTCTCCAAGACGATTCAGTTTTATGACATCAACTATCAGCTTGCTTTAAATGAGGATAAGACCACGATATTTGAAAATTACTGTGATTTCTTAAATTACTTTGATTCTTCCATCAGTGTGCAGCTGTCCTTTATCAATCAGCAGGTGGATGTGGCAGAATTTGAGAAAAGTATTGATATTCCGGATCAGAACGATGACTTCAATGCCATTCGTGAAGAGTACCGTACTATGCTGAAAAATCAGCTTTCCAAAGGAAATAATGGTCTGGTGAAGACAAAGTATATCACTTTTGGAATCGAAGCAGAAAGCCTGAAGGTGGCAAGACCGAGGCTTGAAAGAATTGAAACAGATATCTTAAATAATTTTAAGATTCTGGGTGCACAGGCACATTCACTAAATGGTCTGGAAAGGCTGGAGATTCTGTATCATGTGTTCAACCAGGATCGGATCGAACCATTTAAGTTCCAGTATAAGATGCTTCCGGAAACAGGATTAAAGACCAAAGATTTTATTGCACCGACTTCCTTTAACTTTTCCAAGAATCAGACATTTTTGATGGGAAGAACGATGGGAAGTGTGAGTTACCTGCAGATTCTTGCACCGGAGCTGACAGACCGGATGCTAGCAGACTTTCTGGATGTGGATGACAGCATCAATGTCAACATTCATATCCAGTCCATTGATCAGAGTTCAGCAATCAAAATGATCAAGAGCAAGATTTCAGATTTGGATAAGATGAAGATTGAAGAGCAAAAGCGGGCAGTACGTTCCGGTTATGATATGGACGTGCTTCCATCGGACCTTGTGACTTATGGAGAAGAGGCGAAGAACCTGTTGGAAGATCTGCAGTCCAGAAATGAGAGGATGTTCCTTGTAACGGTTCTGGTAATGAATACCGCAAAGAAGCGTCAGAAGTTGGATAACAATATTTTCCAGGTGCAGGGAATCGCACAGAAATATAACTGTTCTTTAAAACAGCTGGATTATCAGCAGGAAGCTGCACTTATGTCCTGTATTCCACTGGGAGTCAATCGGATTGAAATCCAGAGAGGACTTACCACATCTTCAACAGCGATCTTCGTGCCATTTACGACACAGGAACTGTTTCAGGAAGGGGAAGCTCTTTATTATGGATTGAATGCATTATCCAACAACATGATCATGGTTGATCGGAAACGTTTGAAGAACCCGAATGGACTGATTCTTGGTACACCGGGTTCCGGTAAATCGTTCTCTGCAAAAAGGGAGATTACCAACTGTTTCCTGATCACGGAAGACGATATCATTGTCTGTGATCCAGAAGCCGAATATTCGGCACTTGTGCAGGCACTGCATGGGCAGGTGGTTCGGGTTTCACCGGTATCTGACCAGTATATCAATCCGATGGATCTGAATCTGAATTATTCCGAGGAAGACAATCCACTGTCATTAAAAGCAGATTTTATTCTGTCTTTGTGTGAACTGATTGTTGGAGGAAAGAATGGATTGGAGCCGGTAGAAAAGACCATTATTGACCGTTGTGTGCGGTTAGTATATCAGGAATACCTTGCCGATCCAGTACCTGAGAAGATGCCAATCCTGGAGGATTTATATAATCTTCTGAGAAAACAGGAAGAGCCGGAAGCACAGCGACTGGCCACATCATTGGAGATTTATGTTACAGGTTCTTTGAATGTGTTTAATCATCAGACAAACGTGGATATCAATAACCGCATTGTATGCTTTGACATCAAGGAACTTGGTAAGCAGCTGAAAAAAATCGGGATGCTTGTAATCCAGGATCAGGTCTGGAACAGGGTAACGATGAACCGTTCTGCCCATAAGTCCACCAGATATTATGTGGATGAGTTCCATCTTCTTTTGAAGGAAGAGCAGACCGCAGCTTATAGTGTGGAGATATGGAAGAGATTTCGTAAATGGGGTGGTATTCCAACTGGAATAACCCAGAATATCAAGGATTTATTGTCTTCCAGGGAGATAGAGAATATATTTGAAAATTCAGATTTTATTTATATGCTCAATCAGGCATCCGGAGACAGGCAGATTCTGGCAAAACAGCTGAATATCTCACCAACCCAGCTGTCCTATGTAACCAACAGTAATGAGGGGGAAGGACTTTTGTTCTATGGAAATGTCATTATCCCATTTGTAGACAGATTCCCGAAGAATTCCCTCTATAAAATCATGACAACCCGCTTAGAGGAGACTTCCGAAGCAGGTTAAATCAAAGGAGAAAACAATGTTACGAGCAATTTCATATGTATTAACTTTTAGTGGCGGTGCTGTTTTCGGCATCGCTTTTCTCTGCTTATTACAGGCAGGGAAAGGGTATCCGAAGAAGGAGGAGTAAGTAGTGGCAGAACAGAGAATGAAAGTCAGGGACAAGAAAGTCCAAAAGATGACCAAGGATGGTCTGGTGGAAGAAAACCTGACAGATAAATCTTCTGTTCGTGTCAGTAACCGTGCCAGTGATGTGCAGATGGGAAGAAAACAGGGGGAAAAAGAAGAATACCTTGTGGATAAGTCTCCCCGCCAGTCTGAACGGAGTGGGAAAAATATTCGTCCCTCTGTGCAAAAATCCAGAGATGCACCGGAACTGATACGGACAGAGAAGCAAAGTGAGGATTTTGGACAGAGTAGTAAACAGCAAAATAGAAAAAGAATCCGTGCTGAAGTCGGAAAAGAATCCAGACTTGCAGAAAAATCCGAAGTCGGACAGTTAGGGAGACTGAAAGATAAACGTGCTGATCTATCAGAAAACAGGGGAGACAGCCGGAGAAATCAGACCGGTGGCAGCAAAAAGCCAAAACAAAAACAACGTTTGAAGTTTGCTTATGAGGAAACTGGTGCTTCTGTGAAAAATGACAAAGATATGGAGAAATTGAACCAGATGGATACGGATGGAGTCAATTTCCGCCATCAGAAACAGAAAGAAAAAGCCAAAAAGTTTTCTTATGAAGAGGCAAGAAAGAAAAAGGAAGCAAAGCAGCATTCCAAGAAAGCACAGGTCTATCAGGCAAATGAAGGAGAATCTCCTGGAAAGAAAAAATCCCGTTTGAAGTTTGGTGAAGGGGAATCTATGAAAACAGAAAAAGCTTCTGTTGTCAAGAAAGCAGGAAGTGCAACTTCCGTAGCATTGCACCGTGAGATCAGCAAAAATGAAGACGATAATGCGGCGGTAGAAGGTGCCCATAAGTTAGAAGAAAGCGGCGAAGGTGTTTACCGGCTGGAACAGAGAAGTGCCAGACGCAGGAAACAGAGGGCATCCAGAAAAAGAAGCAGACTTGAAAGACAGGAAGAGAAACAGACACAGGCGGCAACCCGTCAGGAGCAGAAGAAACTGAAAAAACAGATTCAGAAGCAACAGATCAAACGGGATTATGCCAAAGCGAAGCGAAGTGAACAGACAGTAGGAACAGCTACAAAAAGTACAATTGATTATATCAAGAAGATTGGCGGCAAAGTCACCAACTTCTTTAAAGAAAACCGGAAGGTGTATATCAGTGTAGCAGTTCTGATCGGATTGATGTTTCTGATCATAACGAATGTCACGTCATGCTCTGCAGTGTTTTTACAAAATGTGATCACTTATACCGGAACCAGTTATCTGTCATCGGATCAGGCAATCCGGGAAGCGGAACTGTATTACACACAGCTAGAAGCTAATCTGCAGGAGCGGATCAACAACATGGAATCTGAAGAACCGGGACATGAGGAATACCGATATAACATTGGACCTATTGAGCATGATCCCTTTATCCTGATCAGTTATCTGTCAGCAAAGTATGAAGAGTTTACGTTTGAACAGGTCAAGCCGGAGCTGGATGCTTTGTTTGCAGAGCAATATCATCTGACTACAGAAGCGGTCAATGAGACTGTGACAGAGACAGCAACAGTAAGAGTTGGAGAATCTTTGGGACAGGTTGTAACAAGCGGATATTGTAATTGTCCAATCTGCTGTGGTATTTGGAGCGGAGGACCAACTGCCAGTGGAGCATATCCAACAGCCAATCACACCTTAGCGGTAGATGCTTCCAATCCGTTTGTTCCAATGGGAACAAAGGTGGTAATGAATGGTGTCGAATATACGGTAGAAGATACCGGAGCTTTCGCAAGATACGGGGTACAGTTTGACGTCTACTATGATAATCATGCGGCGGCATCTGCACATGGACATCAGACATGGGAATGCTATCTGGCAGATGATAACGGAAGTCAGGAAGTGGAAGTGACTAGGACAAGGGATGTAGATGTGCTGAATGTCACCTTAAATAGTGGAAACCTGATGTCAATCTGTCAGGACAGGCTGGGATTTTTCCAGAAAGAACTGTTCAGTGCCTACAACGATACAAAAGGCAACTTGCAGATGTTTGCGACACCGGTTGATTTTAACTGGTATTCCAGTGTGACCAGCTATTATGGATACAGGATTCATCCAATATCAGGAGCAAATCAGCTTCATAATGGTATGGATATCGGAGCACCGGAGGGAACAAAAGTGATGGCAGGACTGACCGGAACAGTTACAACTTCTGCTTATAACGACAGCTATGGAAATTACGTCATTATCAAAGACAGAAAAGGTTATGAACTGCGGTATGCACATTTAAGCAGCCGGAGTGTATCTGCAGGAGCATCCGTCACGAAAGGTGATGAGATAGGTCTTGTAGGAAATACTGGTAATTCCACAGGAAGCCATCTTCATATTGAACTTCTGAAAAATGGAGAGCGGTTAAACCCGATCTTTTATCTGGAAACTGGAGAAGGAGCAGGCTTTGGCGGCAATGAATATACCAGTGAAGCAGCACAGCGTTTGTTAAATGAAGCAGCAAGATATCTTGGAACACCATATGTATGGGGTGGATATTCCCCAAGTGGATTCGATTGTTCTGGATTTGTAAGCTACTGTCTGACAAACTCTGGTGTAAGGAATACAGGAAGACTAACAGCACAGGGACTGTACAACATTTGTACACCAGTAGCCCAGTCGGAGGCGCAGCCGGGAGATCTGATTTTCTTTACTGGAACTTACGACGCAGGGGAGCCGGTAACGCATATCGGAATCTATGTAGGCAATGGTCAGATGATCCATTGTGGACATCCGGTGCAGTATACGTCCATCAATTCCCCATACTGGCAGAGCCATTTCTATGGATTTGGACGATGGTAAGAAAAAAGGGCGGCTGCATCAGCCGTCCGGAAAGGAGAAGAGATGAAAAGTCTTGAAAAAGCAACGGCAGATTATGAGAAAGCCAAGGAAAAAATGGAAGCATCCAAAGCCAGATATGAAGCAGACTTAAAGCGATTCAAGGCTGCGGAGATTGCAAAAACAGAAGCGGAAAATCTGGAAATTGTAAAAATTATCCGTGCGATGGATATGAGCATTCCAGAGCTGGAAGCTTTCAAAAAGAGAATGAAAAATGAACTGCCCGGCAGGGTAGAAATACAGAAGGAGGAAACAAGGTCTGATGATGAATTTAGAGAAGATGAAACAGAAGAAATCTAAAAATAGCGTGAAAAAAGGATTGCTTGCAGCAACGACATTTCTTTGCCTGACAACACCTTTGCTCCAGACACAGACTGCTTATGCAGCTGAGAATACCACACCTGCAATCACGATTGAGAAACCGGATGGCTGGAAACAGGGAGAAACAATCATTGCTGTTACGGTAGATGCCAGCCATATGCCGGAAGGTTTCTCGATAGCAAAAATTGAAGCAAAAGCAGGAAAAGATGGAAGCTGGCAGGATGTAACTGGAAGCGGAAGTATCACGATTACTGGAAACCAGACAGTGTACGTGCGTGTGACAGATGGTGAGGGGAAGGTCTATGAGCAGAATCGCTCTATTAAGTGTTATGACACGGAAAAGCCGACACTCTCTGCTTCCCTGACAGATGGTGTGCTGACGATTCAGGGGAATGATACAGTATCCGGGATTACTGCAGTAACAGTCAATGGCACCACTTATACAGACTTGAAGGATGGAATGCTGAGAGTGCAATTGACACAGAAAGATTTTACTACAAAACAGATTGAGATTACGGTAACAGACGGTGCCGGAAATACTTCGGAAAAGTATGTACTGCAGAATCCTTATTATGAATGGGCAAAGAAGCAGGCAGAGAAACAGAAAACTTCCAGTGACAGTAATGGTGCAATGGCAACTACGACCAGTGCAGATGCAACTGGGACTGAGAAAACAACGACTTCACCACTTCCACAGGATGCACAGGCTTCTGAGCCGACAGATGCAAAAGGAACCGTGGATGATCGGACAGTAACAGGTATTGAGGAACAGCTTAATAAAGAAGGCGAGACAGCAGATTCTGTTACCAAAACAGCTACGGAAGGCACAAAAGAGTTTTATACCATTTCAACTAAGAGTGGTAAGATTTTCTATCTGATCATTGATAATTCAAAATCTCAGGATAATGTGTATTTTCTTACAGAAGTCAGTGAAAAAGATCTGATGAATTTCACACTTTCTGATTCGGTGACACTTCCGGAAGTGGATACGGTTTATGCAGAACCAGAGAAAAAAGCAGAGGAAGAAAAACCGGAAACGACAGAGTCAGCCGAGAAAGATAAGGTAGAGGATGATATTCAGATGCCTGAAGATAAAAGTCCATTTGGAATGTATCTTTTGATTGCACTGGTTGCAGTCGGAGCTGCGGCAGGAGGATATTACTTCAAAGTCTATAAACCAAAACATGAATATGATGACGAGGATGAGATGGAAGAGGATGAAGATGAATCCGAAGATTCAGAGTCAGAAAAACGGGAAGTAGATGATGCAGATGAGCAGGAAGAAAGTACAGAACCGGAAATCCTGAGAGATGAAGATTTTGACGATAATGTGCTGGAAGATGAAGAAGAGGAGGAAGGGCGATGATTGAGTGCAGAATAAGAAATATCAGATTATATACGCCGATCCACCTTGGCAGTATAAAAGGAAAGCGGGTCAGGGAATTGCTTCAGATCATTACCCGACCATGAGTTTACAGGAAATTTGCAATCTTCCAGTAGGGAACTTAGCGGATAAAAATTGTGCTTTATTTCTCTGGGTCACTTTTCCGCAGCTGAGAGAAGGGTTAAGCGTGATTCAAGCATGGGGATTTCAGTATAAGACAGTAGCGTTTGTGTGGGTAAAGCAGAATAAAAAAGCAGATACTTTGTTTCTGGGGTTAGGTCACTGGACAAGAAGTAATGCTGAAATATGTTTGCTTGCTACTAGAGGAACGATTCGACGCAAGTCAGCCTATGTGCGTCAGATTATATTATCTCATATTGAAAAACACAGCAAGAAACCAGATGAGGCAAGGGATAGAATTGTTGAGCTTATTGGTGATGTACCAAGAATAGAATTGTTTGCACGACAGGCAACACCGGGGTGGGATGTCTGGGGAAATGAAATACAGTCAGATATAGAAATGAAAAGCGAGGAAGAAATAGAATGAAAGCATTAGTGATTGCAGAAAAGCCATCGGTTGCGATGGCACTGGCTTCCGTGCTTGGAGCCAGAACAAGAAAAGATGGCTACGTGGAGGGAAACGGTTATATCGTTTCCTGGTGCGTAGGACATCTGGTGGGATTATGCGATGCATCGGAATACGATGAAAAATATAAAAAATGGAGATATGAGGATCTGCCGATTGTGCCGGAATGTTGGAAACACAAGATTTTGGAGGGCACAAAGAAGCAGTTCGGAATCTTAAAGAAACTGATGAGAGATTCCAAAGTAGATGAGGTGATCTGTGCTACTGATGCAGGACGTGAAGGTGAGTTAATCTTTCGTTTGGTGTATGAGCAGGCAGGATGCAGAAAGCCGATGAAGCGGCTCTGGATCTCATCTATGGAAGAACAGGCAATTAAAGATGGATTTGCGTCATTAAAAGACGGTTCGTGTTATGACAGTCTCTACCAGTCAGCACTTTGCAGGGCAAAGGCAGACTGGCTGGTGGGAATCAATGCGAGCCGTCTTTTTTCTGTTCTGTATAACCAGAATCTGAAAGTTGGAAGAGTACAGACACCAACACTTGCCATGATCGTGGATCGAAATCAGAAGATCAAGGAATTTACCAAAGAAAAATATTATATGGCTCATATCAAGTTTGATGATATGGATGCAGTCACGGAGCATTTTCAGAAAAAAGAGGATGCAGATAAAGTGGCTGCGGATTGTGCGGAGCGTATGTGTGAAGTAGAGAAGGACGATGTGAAGGAGAAAACAGTTCGTCCACCGAAGCTCTATGATCTGACAACCTTACAGAGGGAAGCCAACCGAATGTTTGGTTATACCGCACAGCAGACGCTGGATGCCGTGCAGGAGATGTATGAGCAGAAGCTTGTTACTTATCCGAGAACAGACAGCCAGTATCTGACAGATGAGATGGGAGAAAGCACAGAAACTCTGATTCAGATGTTGCTTGGGAAAATGCCCTATGCCGAAGGGCTGGAATATCAGCCGGACGTGAGTAAGGTATTAAATTCAAAGAAAGTATCTGATCACCATGCAATTATCCCGACCATGGAAGTAGCAAAGGCAGATATAGGTAAACTGAAAGAACGAAACTGCAAGATTTTGTATCTGATCAGTGCCAGGGTACTGACAGCAACCGCAGATCCTTATATTTATGAAAGCCATAAATGCCAGATTACCTGTAATTATCATACGTTTTATCTCACGGCAAAGAAAACAAAGCAGGAAGGATTCAAGGCAATCGAAAATAAATTGAAACAGTTCTTTGGCGTAAAGATTGAGAAAGAAGAGCCGGAGCTGGATATCTGGGCTGGCAAGCATTACGGTCCTTGTGATTCTTTTGTATCGGAGCATTTTACACAGCCACCGAAACAGTACACAGATGTGATATTTTGTGAGCGTAAGGAGTGGATAGGAATTGAAGAAAGGAGTTCAGCATGAGAAGAAAAAAAGATAAAAGCAATGGCATTACTGCTTTGTATGAAAGACTGTCTCGTGATGACGATAATGCTGGAGAGAGTAACAGTATAGTTCATCAAAAGCGAATGCTTGAAGATTATGCTATAAAACATGGCTTTACGAATCTTGTTCATTTTACCGATGATGGTTGGAGTGGAGCGACTTTTGACAGACCTTCATGGAACAGACTTGTTGAAGGTGTTAAAAACGGAGAAATCACTGTCTGTATCTGCAAGGATATGTCCAGAATCGGCAGAGATCATCTGCAAGTAGGTTTTTTCACTGATATTCTGTTTAGAGAAAAGGAAGTTCGATTTATAGCAATCAATAATGGTATTGACAGTGACCGTCAAGAAACCAGTGAGTTTGCCCCTTTTCTGAATATCATGAATGAGTGGTTTGTCAGGGACACAAGTAAGAAAATTAAAGCTGTACTGAAATCCAGAGGTTCTTCCGGCAATGCGCATACAAGTAATATCCCACCATACGGCTATTTGAAAGACCCCGAAAACCACGACCATTGGATTATTGATGAAGAAGCTGCTGAAGTAGTCCGCAGAATTTATCGTATGACTATTGAGGGAAAAGGACCTTATCAGATAGCAAGAGAACTTTCAGAAGAAAAAATTGAAAGACCCTCTTATTATCTTGGAAAAAAGGGACTTGGAAATCATGCAAGCAACTATGACAAAGAAAATCCGTATATGTGGCGAGGCAATCAGGTTACTACTCTGATTGCCCGACCAGAGTATATCGGAAAGACTGTCAACTTCAGGACATTCAAAAATTCCTATAAGGACAAAAAAGTGAAAAGGACAAATAAGGAAGATTGGGTGGTTTTTGATGATACACAAGAGCCTATTGTCGATGAAGAAACATGGCTGCTTGCTCAAAAGTTAAGACAGAATGTAAGAAAAGCAGATCCTATGGGCGAACCTAATGTTCTGACCGGAAAGATTTACTGTGCTGACTGTGGTGCGCCGATGTATAATCACAGGGAACGAAAAGGGCGAGAAAGAATATATTATACTGCTAAAGGAGAAAAAAGGACAAGTTATTCCAATCCGGCAGATTGTTATGAATGTTCCACATATAATCTGGGGCGTCAGAAATATGACCGGCATTGTACTTGCCACCATATTTCAACAAAAGCACTTAAAAGCATCATTCTAAAAACCATACAGGAAACTTGCCACTATGTTTCTTTGAATGAGCAGGAGTTTGTCTATTCTTTGCAAGAAGAATCGGCGATGAAAGATATTGCTGTTTCTGAAACTGTAAAAAAACGCATTGAAAGAAATCAGAAGCGACTTCACGAATTGGATATGCTTATCAGGAAAATCTATGAGGATAATGTGATTGGAAGATTACCGGACAGGCTTTTTCAGAGTATGCTTACTGATTATGAAAATGAGCAGAACGAGCTAAACAAGATTATTGAAACTGACACCGCTGATATGCAACGGATTATAGGCGGTCAAAATAATGTGGAGCGTTTTCTAAAGCTGGTTAAAAAGTATGAGAACATTACAGAGCTTACTCCTGCCATGATAAATGAATTTATAGACAAAATACTGGTTCACGAGCCACAGGGAAAAGGTGCAGACCGCACCACAGAGGTGGAGATATATCTTAACTATGTCGGGCAATTTCAAGTACCTGTGGAGCAGCATGAACCAACAGAGGAAGAAAGGATTGCTGCTGAAAAAGAAGCAGATCGACTTCGCAGAAAACGAGAATCCAATCGTAAGTATATGAAAAAAATTCGTGAGAAATCAAAAGAATTTGCGGAGCATGAGCGTATAGCAGAAGAAAAAAGTTCTGATAGCAATGTGTGTGCTGAACAGAACGCCGTAACCAAATCAAATCGGCAAAAAGTGAGAGGAGAAAAAATAGCATGACAGAATTGAAACCACGAATCCATGATGAAAGCAACGGTCTGGACTATGTTCTTGTGGGCGATTACTATGTGCCGGACTTGAAGCTGCCGGAGGAACACCGCCCTATCGGTATGTGGGGCAGACTGCACAGGACATATTTGGAGCAGTACCGCCCTGCAAGGTTCTCTGCCCTCTGTTTATCCGGCAAACTGCATACTTACCTTGCTGACCTGAACGAACAGGTAGCGGAAAGGTGCAGCCTTGTCATTGAGCAGATGAAACAAGCCGAGGGTGTGACCGAAACCATGAAAGCAGACAATCAGATGTTGTGGGTACAGTCCATGAACTCTATCCGTAACCGAGCCGAAGAAATCATCAGACAGGAAATGATTTACTGCTGATTTTATCAAGTCCAAAACCAACAAATCTATATCGTAAACGAAGCGACAGGTATTTTCTTATGAAGTGTCTGTCGATTTTCATTTATCAAACTTTAAGGAGGAAAACACAATGAAGATGAACCGGAATGAAATGAAAGCCATTTATGCCTTTGGCTGTCCGAACCTGAAAGCAACTGTCGAGCGTTTGCGTATGGTGGCTGCCCTTGCACCCGATCCGGCGACGAAGAAGCTGTTTTATATGCTTTCCGTCAAGCTGAGTGCTGAGGGTGTTGAAAGGTGGTATCGCTGCTTTTACTGCAAGCTGCGTGTGTTGAAAAACCATAGGGAGGGCTGCTATGGCGAGACTTACGAAGATTGAGAAAGAAACAATCGTTCTCTTTAATGAGGGCGAGGACAAGGCAAATATCTACACCCACAACGCCGGATTGAAAAAGAGGTTGGCTGCTTTTGCTAAGAAGTACCCTGACCTTTGCAGACTGGAAAAATCCAATGTTCAAGGCGGTATTTCTTATGAGCTGGCAAAATCCCGTTTGTCTATCCGTTTCCTGCCGCCTTACAGTGAGGAACGCAGACAGAAAGCCAGCGAATATGCGAAAAAGCATGGGCTGAACAGTCAGCAGGGATAATGTGATAATCAGGGCTGATATGCGGTTAAAATGTCAGGTGCAGACCTGATGTTTTGACCGTTGCCTATCGTCTGCAAGGAAAGTATCGGGGACTATGGATTTTGCAGAAATGTGCGTTACAAGGCTTGAACAGGAACTCTGTATACAAAATTTTTTCTTCCATTCTTTAAGTTGATGAAGTATAATGAGATATGAAAAAGTGAGGTTTTAAATACTCGAATTTAAACAATCATTTTTACATATCTGGAACTATGGAGGGCAAAAAATGAATGGTTTTTTACGAATGTGTTTGAATATAATTACACAAATAGGTCCCTATTTAGTTGTACTTCTTCTTTTGACATATATTGTAAATCTTCAACAAAAGAGAGCTAAAGAACGAGAGGAAGAACAGAAAAAGGGAATAATAAGGACGCATTATATAATAAAAACCGAAAAAGTACTTACTATGTTTTTTGTATTGGCGGTGTTTCTTTTTGGGGGAGCTACGGTAGCCAGTGCTATTCAACAAGATGATTTGTTTCCACCACTCGTTTTTAGCATTTTCTTTATTGTTTCTTTAATCGGCTCATTGAATATGATTATGTGGAAACTGGAAGTGAACGGAGATGAAATCACATGGCGTTCAACTTTTGGCAGAAAGAGAACTTTTCACTTTGAAGATATTACCTATTGCGAGAGAAAGAAAGGTTCTATGCGTGTATATGTAAATGGAGAAAAATTATTTACCATTGATAGTAATATTGACAAAGAAGAATTTATGGAGGACATAAAAAGAAGAAGAATCCCTGTAAAATCTTACTGGGCAAATCAGCATAAGAAAAATCGTAAATGACATAGATTTTATAACAGTACGATGTTAGACAACTGAATATGACCGTCAAGGTCAGATGAAGAAACCGATGTATTGAGCGTAAAGCAATCATGCGTCGGTTTTTCTTTTTGCAAAATAGTCCGGTGGACTGTTTTGTAAAACCGAAGGAACTGACAGAGCTTGAGACGGGGCGAAGTCAGTTTGTTCGGGCGGGAGTACAGAGGGTGCAACCCTTTGTGCATGGGTACAGGGAATGCAATACCCCTGTGCAGGTCAAGGGCGGCAGCCTTGCCCAGTTAAGTGGCGTTTCGCCACTTAGTACTGGGTATTACTTGACGCAGAAAGCCGCAAGGAATCAGCTTCGCTGCCCTTCTCCCCTGTCGGGGAAATCAAAAAGAAGGAGGAACTCATGTGAAATTAACAAGGCACAATGGACGAGCCGGAAAGAATGGCGTTTATAATCCGAAGCACAATGACCGCAGTTTTGACATTGCCAACAGCGAACACATTGACGAAGAACGAGCCAAACAAAATCTCTATTGGGACTGTTACAATGGCTTCCGCAATTTCAAAAATCCCGAAAAGGAAAATGAGCTGTCTGCCACTTTTGAAGATGTGGAACAGCTTTTTTATCGTCAGCGGTATCGTGATTTTGTGACCGGACAGAACGAAAGAAATGTGAAGAACCGACACCCTGAAAGAAATAAGGAAACCGGAGATTTGCTCAAAAGCAAAAAGACCTGCCCAGAGGAAACGGTCTATCAGATTGGAACGCTTGATAATCATGTTCCACCAGAACTGCTCATTGAGATCGTCACAGAATTTATGGAAATCGTAAATGAGCGTTTCGGCTCTCATGTCCATATCCTGAATTGGGCACTGCACTTGGATGAAAGCACCCCTCATATTCACGAGCGTCATGTGTTCGACTGTGAAAATCAATATGGGGAGATTGCCCCACAACAGGAAAAGGCTTTGGAAGCACTGGGGTTTGAACTGCCAGAACCGGAGAAGCCTGTCGGAAGAAAAAATAACCGCAAGATGACTTTCGATTCAGCCTGCCGAGTGCTGTTGTTTGATGTGGCGAAAAAGCATGGCTTACAACTGGAAGAAGAACCGGAATATGGTGGTCGTGCTTATCTGGAAAAACAGGACTATATTCTTTTCAAGCAAAAGGAGCAACTGGCAGCACAGGAGCAAAAGTTGGAAGAACTCACGATGAAGATTGAAGATGTGGAAGCTCTGGTGGACGAGGTTGCCGATATTGCCTATGACAAGGCGGTTGAGGTCGTTGCTGATACTGTAAAACTGGAAACGCACAAGGAGGATATTAAGCTGGTGGAGCAGTCTAAAGCGTGGGTTCTCTCCCCTGAGCGTAAGGCTTCAAAGAAAGAAGTTGAGTATGCAGTGAAACGATTGGATGGCGTGATTGCCAGAATCACAAACGCTATGAAATCAACCATTCAGAAAATCCAAACCACGCTGATGAAACCGGAGGTCAAAAAAGCCGGAACGGAGCAAATCAAGAAGAAAGCCAAAAATTCTATTATAGAGCAGTTGAGCCGCAAAAAGAAAGAAATTGCAGAGCGTGAAGTCAGCCGGACGGATCAGGCAAAAAGCAAAAAACAGGATATGGAACTCTAAAGCACTTGCTGTTTTCACTTTGAAAATGACAGGTGCTTTTGCTTTAGGGAGTAAGAAAATATCTTCCATTCTTTAGGTTGATGAAGTATAATGATAGTAAGAAATTTTTTGTAATGACCTTAATCCAATAAGTGATTTTGCAATTATTCAGTAAAGGATGTAATTATATGAAAAAAGTATTGTTGCTTTCCAGTGTGATTATTATACTCGGTTTAACAGGCTGCTCTAACAAATATTTCAATGACTGGTTTAGCTCTGAACAAAATGAAACGGATAAGATGTGTCAACAAATTATCGAGGCATGTAAGCAACAGGATTCAGAGAAACTCAAATCTCTATTTTCCGAAGAAAGCAAAAAGAACATTGAGAATTTAGACACTGAAATCTCTGATTTTTTCGATTATATTGAGGGCAGTATCCAAAGTTTTGAGGGCGATTGTGCATCATCAAGTGAAAGCAACTATGGTAAAAGGAAAACGGAATTGGATGGTATGTATCTCATATTGACAGAGAAGGAACGGTATTGTATGAATTTTTATATGTATAGTGAGGATGATGAAAATGCTCAAAATGTGGGGATATATAAAATTGAAATTGCATTGGAGAGCGAAGTGGCTGAGGATAATTTTATATGGGATAATCCCCCAAACGGTATTTTTGTTGGAGGACAAAATTGATTTTTGTTATGAGAGAACATTAAAGTATAAATTTCGGATGGTATAAGAAAAACTGACTACAATTAAATCTTCACAGCTTTACTAAGCAGGAAATCTGAAAAGTTCTCCTGCTTTTTTGCACTCAAAATAGAATGTGGAACTCTAAGACACTTGCTGTCTTCGTTTTGAAAATGACAGGTGCTTTTGCTTTGGGAGGCAAGAAAAAATCTTCCATTCTTTAGGTTGATGAAGTATAATGTAAGCAACAAACTTGAAGTTTAAGGGGATGATATTATGGATTTTGCTATATTTAGATTGTTTATAAGAGTTTCATTATTTGTTATAGCGTTAATTGCTTGCATTATCTATCTAATTAAAAAAAGAAAACTTATCTATTCGATATTTTTTGATAAAGAAGCGATAAAAAAAGAATATACTGGAAAAAATGATATAATATTTCTTCGATTGGCTAATACCATTCTTGTTATAGTAGCTATTCTTTTAATCTTATATTTGAAAGATTTTGTTTTAGATATGCCTTACATCATAAACAAACAGTATAGTTATGCAGAAGGATATGTAACTGAACAATCTCATGGTGGTGCAGATATATCTTCTGAAAGAAGAAGTATTTTTCTATATGATAAAGTTAAAGATGATGAAATCGAAATCACAGTATTTTCAAGGTATATTGATAAAAATACTTATTTAAAGGTACAATATCTTCCGCATACGAAATATGGTGCTATTGTAGAAATTAAATAATTCATTCTAAAAAGAAAATTTCCAGTTTGTATAACTGGCAACCCAACCACAATTAAATCTTCACAGCTTTGCTAAGCAGGAAATCTGAAAAGGTCTCCTGCTTTTTTGCACCTAAAATTAAATATGGAACTCTAAGGCACTTGCTGTTTTCGTTTTGAAAATGACAGGTGCTTTTTTCGTTTCAGGAAAGGAGTCACATGAATGTATTTGAAGTTGTAAAAGAAAATGTTACTGCCCGACAAGCCGCAGAAGCCTATGGCTTGAAAGTGGGTCGCACAGGTATGGCGTGCTGTCCGTTTCACTCAGATAAGTCCCCCAGTATGAAGCTGGATGAACGCTATTACTGTTTTGGCTGCGGAGCAACCGGAGACGCTGTTGATCTCACAGCGAAGCTATTCGGTATCGGGCTGAGGGAAGCTGCTGTCAAACTTGCTGAAGATTTTGGTCTTAACTATGACAGCCGACAAAAGCCCAGTGTCCGCCCTCGTATTCGTGAGCCGACACCGGAACAGAAGTATCAAAAAGGAGAAAATCATTGCTACAAGGTGCTGACGGATTATTTTCATCTTCTTAGAGAATGGGAAAAGAAATACGCTCCTAAACAGCCGGATGAGGAATGGAATCCCCTGTTTGCAGAAGCACTGCATAAGAAGAACTATATCGAATATCTGCTTGATATTCTTCTGTATGGTTCATTGGAGGAACGAAAAGCACTTGTGGCAGAACAGAGAAAGGAGGTGTTAAAACTTGAACAGCGAATTGCAGAACTGTCAGCAGACAGAACCATGCACAGTAGAAGAAATCCGAAACAGCTTAGAGCAGAGCGAGAAAGGTAAGGTTTATAATACTGCCGCAAATTATAAGCGTGTTCTGCAATATGATCCACTTTTGAAAGGGGCTATCCGAAAAAATCTTCTGACCGAAAGAATCGACATTGTGAAGCCCCTCGGTTGGTATCGTGACAGCCCGACATTGACGGATGTGGATGTGAAATATCTGCTCCTATATTTTGAAGAAAACTATGGATTGACCGTAGAGAAGAAAATCATAGACGCAGTTGCGGTTATTGCCAACGAAAACCGTTACCACCCTGTCTGTGATTTTCTTAATGCCCTGCAATGGGACGGAACAGAACGCATACGCTTCTGTCTGCACCGCTTTCTCGGTTCTGATACAGATGATTACACCTATGAAGCATTGAAGTTGTTTCTGTTGGGTGCTATCTCACGAGCCTTTAAGCCGGGGTGCAAATTTGAGGTTATGCTCTGTCTTGTGGGCGGTCAGGGAGCTGGAAAGTCCTCTTTCTTCCGTTTGCTTGCGGTCAATGATGACTGGTTCTCTGATGACTTGAAAAAGCTGGATGATGAAAATGTGTACCGCAAAATGCAGGGGCATTGGATTATTGAAATGTCGGAAATGATTGCAACCGCTAACGCTAAGAGCATTGAAGAAATCAAGTCCTTTCTGAGCCGCCAAAAGGAAACCTATAAGATACCGTATGAAACACATCCGGCAGACAGAAAACGACAATGTGTGTTTGGAGGTTCTTCTAATACCCTTGACTTTCTTCCCCTTGACCGAACAGGCAACCGCCGCTTCGTTCCGGTTATGGTCTATCCTGAAAGGGCTGAGGTTCATATTTTGGCGGATGAACAGGCTTCCAGAGAGTATATCAATCAGATGTGGGCAGAAGCTATGGAGATTTACAGAAGCGGCAATTTCCGTCTGAGATTCAGTCCGGCTATGAACGATTATCTGAAAGCCCACCAAAAGGATTTTATGCCGGAGGACACAAAGGCAGGACAGATTTTAGACTATCTGGAACGCTATTCCGGCAGCATGGTCTGTTCCAAACAGCTTTATAAGGAAGCACTGGGGCATGATTATGACGAACCGAAACAATGGGAACTGCGAGAGATCAATGACATTATGAATAACGCTGTCACAGGCTGGATGGCGTTCAGCAATCCGAGGTATTTTCCAGAGCCTTACCGCCGACAAAAAGGCTGGGAGCGTATTAGGAACGACAACGAGCCTGACAACAGCATGGATGGTTTTCAAGAAATCCCGACAGAGGAAATGGAACAGTTAGGACTTCCAGAAGAATGGTTGAAGCAAAAATAAAAGCCCGTTGTCGCTTCGGTTGTCGAGCCGGTTGTCGGTCTGGTTGTCGGGCAAAAATCCCGAAAGCCTTGATATTGCGGCACTTTTCCCTCTCTGACAACCATGACAACCAATATTATAAAGAAAAAGGAAATAGTAAAAAGATAGTATCGCCCGATAAAGAAAAAAGGTTTTTTGATGTCCGTTGTCGGAACTTCGTTGTCAGACCTTTCCTTGTCGGGCTTTTTTCATTTAATTAGGAGGAATATCGTATGACAAATATTGTGAACAGTACACTACCCACCCAAAATAACCATTCGGAGAAAAACAAACCGGATGGAGTTTTTGTGATTAAGCAAGGCAAAACAAATTATAAAGTCAAAGTGTTTTTTGATCATAGTAGCGGTTTGACTGCTGAGGACAGATTGAAACGCATTATTCAGGCAGAAGCAGAGAGAGAATCTGCGTAAATAATATGAAAAATATCCACGCACCCCCTTGACAAAAGCTTTCAGAAGATACCCTGCTTTCTGCTATGGAACGTGCAGGAAATGAAGAACTGACCGAAGATACAGAGAAGAAAGGACTTGGTACTCCGGCAACAAGGGCAGCAATCATTGAAAAACTGATTCAGTCTGGCTTTGTGAAAAGAGAAAAGAAAAATCTGGTACCGACAGATGATGGCAATGTACTGATTACGGTTCTGCCGGATGAGATTAAATCTCCGAAGATGACAGCAGAGTGGGAAATGGCATTGAATCACATTGCCCAGAATACAGAGACAGCAGATGAATTCCTAAATGGGATTACAGAGCTGATGCAGGAACTGGTTGCCAGATATCAGGGGATTTCAGAAGAGAAGAAAAATCAGTTTCAGGGAAAAGCAAAAGGAGAAGTCATTGGCAAATGTCCCCGTTGTGGAGCTGATGTCCGAGAAGGAAAAGTAAACTTTTACTGTTCTGACCGGAATTGTGCTTTTACCTTGTGGAAGAATGATAAATTCCTTGCAAGCCAGGGGAAAAAGATGGATAAGACGACAGCAAAGAAGTTCCTGTCTAAAGGAAAAATCCATTATAAGGATCTGGTATCCAGAAAAACAGGGAGACAGTATGAAGCAACTGTGGAAATGGTTGATCCCGGCGAGGGAAATGTGCAGTTCAATCTGAGTTTTCCGCAACGATAAGCAGTGTATTGCAGGCAGTCTAAGGACTGTCTGTTTTAATACAAATATTATGAAAGAGAGGACCTTAGCATGAAGAAAAAAGGTAATTTTAGAAAAGTAGTATCTGGCTTGCTGGCAGGCATGACAATGCTTAGTACAGTGTTATCTCCGATGACTGCATATGCAGCGGAGATCCAGCCAGAGGAAAAACCTCCACTTTATGAGGAAGTGAAAGACCTTCTGGATGAAGATGAGGTGGTGACTGCCAAAGATTATGAAATTGAAACAGGCAGTGTTTTTGATGTGAAATCAGATTACACGGGACTGGAAATCAAGGATGATAACAAGGTCAAAGTCACATTTGAGGAAGCAAAGAATGACAAGAATGAGGATTTTACGACAGATCATGTGGACACTTACAAAGCGGTCTATTATGTGGAACCGGTAAATCAGGAGCATCCGAAGTACCAGATCAGCCGAAAACTGATTGTGCGTGATAAAGAAACAGAAGTACAGACAGAGGCGGCAGGGAGTGAAGCAGTGACTGAGTCCGAAACAGCTGGCAGTGAACAGCAGACAGAAGAAGCGGAGGAGTCAGAATCAGACTCGGAGATTACCGATATTGGCGCTGATGAATTTGATGATTTGGTAGAGCAGGCACAGAATCAGGATACCTATGATGAAGAATCAGGGTTAGAGCTTCATGATGTTTTGGAACAGGCAGGAGACGAAGGTGTGGATCTTGATTCTATGGAAGAAGGAGAGATTGCAACATTTGAAGCAGTTTCGGCTTATTCAGCAAGAAGTACACAGCAGGTAACAATCGAAAAAGGACCTCTGTATAGATATGCAGATTATAATCTTGGAACCTATCTGACAGAGCCGTACTATATCAGCTACGGAAGCGTCAGAGCAACTGCGTATTGTGTACAGCCAGCAAAACCTGGACCAGGATCTGGAAATTATACAATCACAAAGATTGGGGACAATCAGGCGTTAGCAAAAGTGTGTTATTACGGTACAGATGCCGCAGGGAGCGAAAGCTTTTTTGCGAATAAACACACGGATTTCTCAGAAGGAAAAAGATTCATCATTATTCACATGGCTGCATCTTATGCCAATGGAAGCAGTGATGCATTCTATGGAACAAATGCTACAGGCGAGGCTTTGGCAAAAGAGCTTTATAATTATTGTGTGAATAAGCCGGAAATACCAGATGTAGCGATGTCATTTTCCAAACCGAATGTAAAAGCTTATGTAGATGGAAATGTTCAGAGAACGGAGAACATTCAGTTCAACGCATCTTCCCAGCAGAAAATTACAATGGACTTACCAAAGGGAGTAAAGCTCCATAATGTATCTACTGGAAATGTAAGTGCGGCAGGTGCAAGCGTAACAATTGGAGGAGGAACCACGTTTTATCTTTCAGCGCCTCTGACACAGACAAAAGATGTAAGTGCTACTTTTTCTACAAAGATGAAGGGAAGTATTACAAAAGATTATTCAGCATATAAATTGACTACGAATGCAAGTGTTCAGGATCTGGCATTTGTATTTGGAGAAGGTGTTGCTGATGAAAAATATGTAAGCTTAAAGGTGTCCTGGATTGAACAGGCTACGATCGAAATCGTAAAGAAAGACGATACAGCGGATGTCAATCTTGCAGGTGCAGTATTCGGTGTATACAGCGATGAGGCTTGTACAAAGCTGATCACTCAGATGCCGGCAACAGATAAGAATGGAAAATCTTCTGTTACGATCATCAAGACACAGGATACTGTTTATCTGAAAGAGATCACAGCACCACAGGGATATGTAGTAAATGCAACGGCAACAAATGTAAAACTGGTAGCAAGTAAGACCTCAGCTGTAACCGTGGAAAATAAGGAACAGCTGGCAGAGCTTACCATTTACAAAGAAGGACAGGTTCTGACCGGAGCAGATGTCAGTGAAAATGGAACGGTATTTCAGTATGAAAACCGCAGACAGAAAAATGCAGTGTATAACGTGTATGCCGGGGCAGATATCGTAACAGCTTATGGCACAAAAGTGTACAGCAAAGGTGACCTTGTAAAAGAAAACCTGACAACAGGTGAGAATGGTTCTGTCACACTGAAAAACCTGCATCTTGGAACCTACGTGGTAAAAGAAACAAAAGCACCGGACTCTTTCTATAACGGCAGCGAAGAAAAGTCAGTGACTCTAACTTATGCTGGTCAGAACAAAGAAGTTGTATTTGCAGATGTGACTTTTAACAACGAGAGACAGAAAGCAGATGTTTCCGTAGTAAAACAGGATAAAGACACCAAGAAACCACTGAAAGGCGGTATTTTTGCTCTGTATGCATCCGATGATATCAGAAATGCAGACGGAAGCGTTGTTGTGAAAAAAGGAACGCTGATTGAGAAAGTAACTACTGGCGCAGACGGAACTGCAAAATTTACAGCAGATCTTCCGATTGGATATTCCTATTCTGTAAAAGAAGATCAGGCGCCGGAAGGCTATGTAAGAAATACAGAAGATGTGTATACGTTCAAGTTTTCTTACACCAATGATAAAGAAGCAACCGTATCATTTGCCCATACCTTCAGCAATGACCGTGTGACAGCAAAGATCAATTTATTCAAAGTTGATAAAGAAACAGGAAAAGCAGTACCACAGGGAGATGCCACACTGAAAGGTGCAGTTTATGGTCTGTATGCCCGTGAAGATATCGTGCATCCGGATGGAGCAACTGGAACTATTTATAAAGCAGGAGAACAGGTAGCTTCTCTTACAACAGATGACAAAGGACAGTCTTCTGTAAATGGCTTATATCTTGGCAAATATTATATCAAAGAGATCACACCGCCGACCGGATACCTGGCAGATACAGAAGAGCATGATCTTGTGTGCAGTTATGAAGGAGATATGACAGCAGAAGTGAAAAGAGAGTGCACTTCCAGTGAGCAGGTCATCAAGCAGCCATTCCAGATCATCAAAGCAGCCAACAATGGAAAGACCGATGCAGATCTGTTATCCGGAGCTGGATTTACAGTTTATCTGAAATCTTCCCTTATAAAGAAAGCAGATGGAAGCTATGATTTTGATTCTGCCAAACCAGTAGTGAGCGGAGAAAATGGAGCAACTGAGATTTTCACAGATGAAAAAGGGTATGCCTGTAGTATTCCATTACCATTTGGAAGCTATATCGTGCGTGAAACTACAACACCGCACAATTATAAGCCAGTCGATGATTTTGAAGTGAATATCACAGAGCACCATCCAAATGAGCCGCAGATCTGGCGAGTGCTTCTGGATGAAGAGTTTAAGGCAAAACTGAAAATCGTGAAAAAAGACGATGAAACAAAGAAATCCGTATTGATTGCCGGAACAGAATTTAAGGTATATGACCTGGACAACAAAAAGTATGTGGAACAGGTAACAACTTACCCAGTGACAACCACTCACAAGTCCTATTTTACGGACAGCCAGGGATATCTGATCATGCCGAAGAATCTGAAGATCGGACATTACCGGATTGAGGAAGTCAACGCACCGGAAGGGTACACAATCAACAAGAACTATGTAGAGATTGCGGTGGATGCAAACACAGCATACCAGATGGATTCTGAGAGCGGAGATGCCATTATTACGGTAGATTACGAGAACCATCCGGTAAAAGGAAAGCTGACGATTTATAAAAAAGGTGAGATGCTGACCGGATTTAAGAAAGATTTTGTTTATGAAGAAAGATACCTGAAGGGTGCAGAATTTAATGTCTATGCAGCTGAAAATATCTATACACCGGATTATCAGAAAGACGAAAACGAAAACAGACAGCTGATCTATGCAAAAGATGCACTGGTAACAACGGTAACGACCGGGGAAGACGGAAAAGTAGTTGCTGATAACCTGCCACTTGGTTCTTACTATGTGGTAGAAAAGACTGCACCGGAAGGATTTGTCCTGAACCATGACAGATCGGATGTCTCATTTGTCTATGCCGATCAGGATACACCTGTGATTGAACAGGAAGTGACTGTTGGCGATGACCGACAGAAAGTTGCAATCCAGGTAGAAAAACAGGATGCAGAGAATGGTGCAACCGTAGCAGGGGCTGTCTTTGGTATCTATAACAAAGAGGATATCAAGGCAGATGGAAAAGTGATTGTGAAAGCAGATACACTCTTACAGAAAATGACTTCTGATAATGATGGTCTTGCAGTATGTACGCTGGATCTGCCACGTGGACAGTATTATGTGAAAGAGTTAAAAGCACCAGCGGGATTTGTATCCTCTGATGAAGTTCTGAATCTGGATGCTTCTTACCAGGGACAGGATGTGAAGACAGTAAAACTGAAAACAGTGAAAAAGAACCAGCCGACAACAGTTGAAATCACAAAATCTGATGTAACAACAGGTGTGGAACTGGATGGGGCAAAACTCACCGTTCTTGATAAAGAAGGAAATGTTGTGGATCAGTGGACTTCTGTAAAAGATCAGCCACATGTGATCAAACGACTGACAGTTGGAGAGGAATACACTCTTCGTGAGGAAATGGCACCTTATGGATATCTGAAAGCAACGGATGTGAAGTTCACGCTGAAAGATACTGCCGAGATTCAGAAAGTAGAGATGAAAGATGAAGTTCCAACAGGACTTCTAATCATCAACAAAAATGGAGAGTTTTTGGATAAGGTAACACTTCTGGATCAGGTAAAAGGTACTGTGGAGCATCTCTTTGAATATGTAACCGGAAGCCTTTCAGATGTGACGTTCGATGTATTTGCTGCGGAAGATATCAAAGCGGCAGATGGTGTCAGTGAAGATTATTTCAAAGCAGATGAAAAAGTGGGAACCATTACCACAGATTCCAATGGTATTGCACAGATGGGAGATCTACCGGCTGGCAAGTACTATGTGAAGGAAGTAAAAACTGCCCATGGTTATGTGCTGGACGGAGAGCCGAGATATGTTGATCTTTCCTACCGTGATCAGGACACACCAGTTATCACTTATGATGAGAAATGGCAGAATGCCCGTCAGAAAGTAAAGGTTACGGTTCTGAAGAAAGAAAAAGATACAGAACGTGTCCTTGCAGGTGGTGTCTTCGGTCTTTATACCAGTGAAGATATCAAAAATGCAAAGGGCGAGGTACTCCTTGAGAAAGACAGTCTGATCGAGCAGCGGGTAACGGATGAAAAAGGACAGATTACTTTTACGGCAGATCTTCCGGTAGACGGAAAATACTATGTGAAAGAGATCTTTGCGCCGGACGGATTTGTTACAACAGAAGAAGTACAGGAATTTACCTTTGAATATGCCGGAGAAGACCAGGCAGAAGTAAGCTACGACTTTACTTTTGAAAATCAGCCAACCACAGTGGAGCTGACCAAAACAGACCTGACAACAGGCAAAGAACTTCCAGGTGCACACCTGAAAGTGATGGATTCAGATGGCAATACAGTGGATGAATGGACTTCTACGGAAGAATCCCATGTGATTAAAGAACTGGTTGTTGGTAAGGAATACACCATGACAGAGACAAAACCGGCAGATGGATATGTCACTGCAGAAAGTATTACCTTTACAGTAGAAAATACAGCAGAAATTCAGAAGCATGAAATGAAAGATGATGTGACAAAAGTGCAGATCAGTAAGACGGATATCACAGGAGAAACTGAGATTCCGGGTGCGAAACTGACGATTCTCGATAAGGACGATCAGGTAGTAGAGAGCTGGACTTCTACAGAGGAAGCACATTATATCGAAAAACTGCCAATCGGTAAATATACCTTACGTGAAGAGCAAGCACCGAAAGGATATCTCCTGACAGCCGATGTGACATTTGAGGTGAAAGATACCGGAGAAATCCAGAAAGTGGCTATGAAAGATGATACTGCCAAGGGAAAAGTGATTCTCAATAAGACAGATAAATCATCAGGAGAACCGCTAAAAGGGGTAGAATTTGAACTTCGTGACAGCAAAGGAAAGGTTCTGGAAACCTTAAAGACAGATGCTGCCGGTCATGCAGAGAGTAAGCTGTATGAGATTGCCACATTTAAGAACGGCAAATATGATACCGCTATCAAGTATTATCTGGTGGAAACAAAGACACTGGACGGATACACACTGGATCAGACCCAGCATGAAGTGACATTTGCTTATGCAGATGACAGTACACCGGTTGTAGAAGTTACCTTTAATCTGACAAATGAGAAACCGGAAGTTCCAGAAACACCGAACACACCGGATACACCACAGTCCCATGAAGAGACAAAGGTATCAAACGCACCGAAAACAGGTGACAGCACGAATATATGGCTGCCGATCCTGCTTCTGGTAATCTCCACAGGAGGTATGGCAGGACTTTATTTCAGCAGGAAAAGGAAAAGCAAATAAGGAAACTAAAACCAATGGTTATGATTGGGAGCTTCTATGTGAGGCTCCCTTTTTCATACAAAAAAACACAGAAAGGAACAGAAAACTATGATGAAAACAATGGAAAAAAGACAGGAAGCACGAAAAAACCAGGAGAAAACAGTAAAGAGAATGATGGCTTATCAGAAGAAAGCTGAGCAGATGGTCAGCAGAAAAAGAATGAACCATCACATGATCAGAAAGGGGTAAAAGCGTATGATGAACAGAAAAGAATTTTATGAATATGTCAAAGACAATGTAAAGGAGTATCTGCCAGAGTCTTATAAGGACGCAGAAATTAAACTTCAGGAAGTAGAAAAAAACAACGGTTTGAAACTGACAGGGATTACGATTCCAAACGGAGATCAGAGAATCGTACCGACAGTCTATCTGGATTCCCTCTACCAGGAATATATCCATGGAAAAGATGTAGATTCTTGTGTTGGTGATGTAGCTGATATGCGTATTGAGGCACAGGGAAAAGCAGAATTTTTTGATATGGGAGTTCCAGATATTCTGGATTATGAAAAGATGAAAGACAAATTACAGGTGCGAATTTGTGATAAGGAATGGAATACCGATCTTCTTGCAGATAAAGTAGTCACAGAACACGGAGATTTTGCAGCTTATTATGCAGTAAATCTGGAGGAAAATGGAGAAGGGATCAGCAGTATTCCGGTAACTGTTTCTCTGATGAACGAGTGGGGAGTATCTGCCGAACAGATTCAAGCGAATGCGATGGTGGCAGACCGAAAACGTGGTGTCACACTTATGGATATGAATGAGATTATCAAATCTATGATTTTTGGTGAAGAACCAGAAAACCTGCTGAATGAAAAAATGGATATGGAAGCCATGGAAAACCCAATGTTCTGTCTGACAAACAAAGCTAAGATGAATGGAGCTTCCCTGTTACTGCAGGAAGATATTCGTAAACAGATTGGGGAATGCCTGGGAAGTGATTACTTTGTCATCCCATCTTCCATTCATGAAGTGCTGATTCTTCCTGATAACGGCATTTTTCAGGTTCCGGAATTAAATGCGATGGTACAGGAAGTCAATGAGACACAGGTGGAAAGACAGGAACAGCTTTCGGATAAGGTTCAGTTCTGTGATAAAAAGACCGCAGTAATGGAAAATGCTGAGCGTAGGGAAGCTCGTTTGGAGAAAGAAAAAGCAGCCGAAAAAGTGGAAGTAAAAGGTGGAATCCATGGAAGACTGGAAAAAGCCAAGGCAGAGATCAAGGCAAAAGAGGCAGACAAAGTGCCAAAGAATAAGTCAAAAGATCTTGCCGCAGCATTATAAAGAGAAACAACGATGATTTTAAGGGGACTGTACTAAGCAGTCCCTGATTTTATGAAAAGGAGTAGCACATGGCAAATAAATTATATGCAATGGAACATCTGACGGAAGAGGTGGCAAAAGATGTAGCTACCAGTCCGCAGGAATGGATGCGGTTCCTAAACACTTCATCCAGACTGTACAAATACACTTTTCCAGAACAGCTTTTAATTTATGCACAGCGACCGGAAGCAACTGCCGTAGCATCCATGGAAATCTGGAATCAGAAGATGTACCGCTGGATCAAAAAGGGATCCAAGGGGATTGCCTTGATTGACAATACTTCCGGACCAAAAACAAAACTTCGGTATGTATTTGATGTGCAGGACACTTATAAAGTGCGGAATCTGGGAAAAGATCCACAGTTATGGAATCTTCCGGTGGAAGGTGAACAACTGGTTGCAGATTATCTGCAGGAGCAGTTATCACTGGAAGATACAGAAGGAGGGCTTGCTGAAAGTCTGCATCAGGCAGCGAAGGAGAGTATGCAGGAATGGCTTCCAGATGCATTGGAAGAACTGAGACTGGATGTGACAGGGACATTTTTGGAAGAACTGGACGAACAGAATCAGGAAGTAGAATTCCGGGAACTGATGACCAATAGTGTCTGGTATGTATTACTAAACAGGTGTGGACTGGATGTACAGGAATATCTGGATGCAGAGGATTTTCGACATATTACGGACTTCAATCAGCTGAAAGTATTAGGACATCTGGGAAGTGCAGTCAACGAGATCAGCAGACCAGTTCTGATGCAGATTGGACGATATGTTCTGAATGATCTGGAAAATGACCTGAAAACGGTTGCAAAAGAAAAAGAAGTAGCTTATAATGAATTTAACACGTTAATTCGTGAAAGTAACACAGATAACACAGAAGATAGAGAAGAAAAAAAGGAGGAAACAGACTATGAGAGAGATCAGTTACAGCCAGAACGGAGAGTATCAGATTCCAGATATCAGCCTGGAAGAGACGAGAGGAACCATCGGCAAGTACGGAATGATGCGGAAAGAGTATCTGAGAAATCACAAGGTAGCCAGGTTCAACATTCTGACACTGCAGAACCGTCTGGACAGTCATCTGATGGAGATCGACAGCCAGGCAAGACAGAGAGTAGACGACCTGATGAACGAACTTCTGGAGAAAGATCCGGCACCGGACAAAATGGCAGACGGGATGGCATGGACCAGACACATGAACCAGATCAAGGCACAGGCAGAGGAGCTGGTGATTCAGGAGATTATTTACAGTTAAGTCTGTTCCCAACAGAAGAGGAACAGTTAGGAGAAATAAGGAAAGCGGCAGCTGCATTGGAACAGCCAGCCGCTTTTCTTATTTCCGATGAAGTGGTAAATGATATTCTCCGCACGGGAAGCGGACAGAAAAATACACTGTTTCATATTACAGCAAGACTGATTGAAGGTCTGGATAATGAAGAAATGCGGAGTTTTCTGAAAGATGAATATGGAACTGGTGGCAAAGGATTTACCATAGATGGTCAGAAAATCAGTATCTGGTATGACAATGATGGTATCCGTATCCGGCGAGGGGACTCTGCCAGAAGAAACTTTGACCGCATGGTTACGTGGGAAGAAGCAGCGAACAGAATTCGGGATATGTATGAGGATGGAAATTACGTGGATAATTTGATTTCCAATAATGCCATTGAACAGGAGCAGGAAGAAATGACCAATCTTCTTGCACTTCATTTTCGGGATACTTGCAGAAACTGGGAAAAGAAACAATCATATTCAGACTGGCAGGATGTAGTGAGTGGAGCATGGACAGATCAAGAGGAAGCAGATGCGATTGTCTATCGTTTTGAATGGCTGCAGAAATATATGGATGAGAATCCGGGAGATTATCACCGCTGGGAGATTCAGCATAATCCGGAATATTTCCAACGCTTTCAGGATCTTCAGAGGGAGCGTTCCTGGGTAGACCAGAAATTTACGGTCGAACGTCCGGCACTATCCTTTATCACACAGGATGAAATTGACGCAGTGTTAAGAAGAGGCGGCATTACTGCAGGAGGACGTAACCGAATCTATGAGTATTTCATGGAACATCATGATATGAAAGATGCAGCTGAGTTCCTGAAAAATGAGTATGGAACAGGTGGTTCCTCACCCGGAATACCAGGAGCAGATGCTTCCGACGCATCCCATGATGCAAAAGGATTAAAACTTGCAAAAGGGAAAATTGGCAGTCCAGAGGTAGAAGTTTTATTAAAGTGGAACAAGGTTGCAGAACGTGTTCGCCAGTTAATCCGCACAGATGATTATTTGTCACCGGAAGAAATGGAAAAGTACGAAGAACGACAGGAAGCACAAAGACTGGCAGATTTGGAAGAAGCACAGCAGATGTTAGGAGAACAGCTGGAGCAGGATACTTTGACAGCGGAAGATATAACTGATTTGCGATTAGTTGATTCAGAATATATGTCTGGTACCAGAACAAAAATCCACGATTTTGATTGCAAAGTTAAGGGAGAAGCGAATCGACTTCAATACACATTAGAATATCATGATGATGGAGAAGATTTCACGATTCATACGGAAAAAGATGATATTTGGAATCGAATGTCAACACAAGAATTGGAACGTCTGGATGTAAAACTCGGACAAGAAGTACTTTATTATCATTATCACAATAAAACTGTAAATGCGGATACTTTAGATGAATTACGGGAAATTAGGGAAGAAATTATGGAGGAAGAGTCCTTGTATTTTACTGCTATTTCTCAACGTGTGTGGACAGATTATGATAAAAAAGAAAAAGAATTATCTGGAGAAGTTGAGGTATCGGAAGAAAAAGAATCTTTGGAAGAGATTAACGGAATATCAGAAACGATTCCAGCAACGAACTTCCGCATCACAGATGATGAGCTTGGACAGGGTACAGCAAAAGAAAAGTTCCGTGCCAATATCATGGCTATCCAGTTGTTAAAGAAATGTGAGGATGAGAATCGCAATGCAACACCGGAAGAACAGGAAATCTTATCCAGGTACGTTGGCTGGGGAGGTCTTGCAGATGCATTTGATGAGACAAAATCTGCATGGGAGACAGAATATCTGGAATTAAAGACCGTCCTTACACCGGAAGAATATGCTGCAGCCAGAGCTTCCACATTAAATGCTCATTATACACAGCCGATTGTGATTGAAAGTATGTATCAGGTGTTGGAGAATCTGGGATTTACAAAGGGAAATATCCTGGAGCCATCTATGGGAGTCGGGAACTTCTTTGGAAAGCTTCCAGAGAATCTAAACCAGTCCAAACTCTATGGAGTGGAACTGGACAGCATCAGTGGCAGAATTGCTAAACTTCTCTATCCAGATGCCAATATCCAGATCAAAGGCTTTGAGAAGACGGATTATCCCAATGATTTCTTTGACGTGGCAATCGGAAATGTGCCATTCGGTGCATATAAGGTCAATGACCGTCAGTATGACCGCTACAATTTTATGATTCATGATTACTTTCTTGCCAAGACTATAGATCAGTTACGTCCAGGTGGTGTAGCTGCGTTGATCACAACAAAGGGAACTATGGACAAGGCATCACCGGAAGTCCGGAAATATTTGGCAGAGCGTGCAGACTTGTTGGGGGCAATCCGACTGCCGAACACAGCTTTTAAGGCAAATGCAGGAACAGAAGTCAGTGCTGATATTTTGTTTTTCCAGAAGCGTGAGAGTTTCACAAAAGAGATGCCAGACTGGGTGAATTTGGAGAGTGATGCAAATGGGATTACCATTAACAAGTATTTTGTTCAGCATCCGGGATTGATTCTTGGTGAGATGAAAGAAGTGTCCGGTCCGTATGGTATGGAAACAACCTGTGCTCCAATGGAAGGAGCTGATCTGGAATTACAGTTACAAGAAGCTGTAAAACACATCAAGGGAAGCATGGTAGCGGCAGTAGATATAGAGGCAGAACTGGATGAGATGCCAGAGAGTATTCCGGCAGATCCGAATGTTCGAAATTACAGCTATACGGTGGTAGATGATCAGGTATATTACCGTGTCAATTCTTTGATGAATCAGGTGAAAATGCCTGCAGCCACTGCAGAACGTGTAAAAGGCATGGTTGCAATCCGTGATACCGTTCGTGAACTGATCGCCATGCAGATGGAAGAATTTGTCACAGACGAAGAAATCCAGAAACAGCAGAAAAAACTGAATCAGGTGTATGATACCTACACAGCAAAGTATGGAGTTATTGGAAGTAATGCTAACAAACGTGCATTTTCTGATGACTCTTCTTATTGTCTGCTGTGTTCCCTGGAAGACTTGAATGAAGATGGAACATTGAAGCGGAAAGCGGACATGTTTACCAAACGAACCATTAAAAAGGCGGTCGCTGTGACAAGTGTGGAGACAGCTACAGAAGCACTTGCTCTGTCCCTAAATGAAAAGGCTAAAGTAGATCTCCCATATATGGCACAGTTGACCGGAAAGACCGAAGAGAAAATCACAGAAGAGCTGGTTGGAGTTATCTTCAAAAATCCACTGACAGACCAGTGGGAAAGTGGAGATGAATATCTGTCCGGAAATGTTAGGGATAAATTAAATACAGCGAGAACTTTTGCAGAGAATCATCCAGAATTCACACCGAATGTCCGTGCATTGGAGGCAGTTCAGCCGAGAGATCTGGAAGCATCGGAGATTGAAGTGCGTATTGGAGCCACCTGGATTGAACCTTCGGATTATCAGGAGTTTATGGTGGAACTGCTTCATACGCCGAGGTATCTTGCGCAGAAGGAAATACAGGTAAAATTCTCTGAGATAAATGGTGAGTGGAGGATTACAGGAAAGAACGCCGACAGTCCAAGAAATGCGTTTGCCTATGCAACGTATGGAACGGAGAGAGCAAATGCCTACCGGATTCTGGAAGATACCTTGAATCTAAAAGATGTTAGAATCTATGATAAAGTCGTAAATGACAATGGGGATGAAGTGCGAGTTTTGAATAAAAAAGAAACTATGTTGGCATCACAAAAGCAGGATGCTTTGAAGGCTGCATTCCAAGATTGGATTTTTAAGGATCAGCAGAGGAGAGAAAGACTGGTAAGCGTGTACAATGAACGTTTTAATAGTATCCGTCCCCGTGAATACGATGGAAGTCATCTGACTTTCCCAGGAATGAATCCGGAAATAGAACTTCGATCGCATCAGAAAAATGCAGTCGCACATCAGCTATACGGTGATAATGTGCTTCTGGCACATGTAGTAGGAGCTGGGAAGACTTACGAAATGGTAGCGGCGGCAATGGAGAGCAAACGTCTGGGATTATCTCAGAAAAACCTCTTTGTAGTTCCAAACCATTTGACGGAGCAGTGGGGAGCAGAATTCCTGCAGTTATATCCAGGGGCGAACATTCTGGTAGCAACGAAAAAGGATTTTGAACCGGCAAATCGAAAGAAGTTCTGTGCCAGAATCGCTATGGGAAATTACGATGCTGTTATTATTGGTCATTCCCAGTTTGAGCGTATTCCAATCTCTGATGAGAAACAGGAAGCCATGCTTCAGAGGCAGATTGATGATCTGGAAATGGCAATCCAGAGTGCAAGGTATGAACAGGATGGTGGACGTTATACCGTCAAACAGATTGAAAAGACAAGAAAAACATTGCAGACAAGGCTGGAGAAACTGAATCAGAAAGAGAAAAAAGATCAGGTAGTTACGTTTGAAGAACTGGGAGTGGATCATTTATATGTAGATGAAGCACACAGTTATAAAAACGCATTTCTTTATACAAAAATGAGAAATGTAGCCGGGATTGCACAGAATGAAGCACAGAAGTCGGCGGATATGTTTAATAAATGTCAGTATCTAGATGAGATTACCGGAGGAAAAGGCATTACCTTTGCTACGGGCACACCGATTAGCAACAGCATGACGGAATTATATGTTATGCAGAGGTATCTGCAGAACAGCAAATTACAAAATATGGGACTTGGACTGTTTGATTCCTGGGCCTCCACCTTTGGCGAGGTAGTCACGAGCATTGAGCTTGCACCAGAAGGAACAGGCTACCGTGCAAAGTCAAGATTTGCAAGATTTTATAATATTCCGGAACTGATGAATATGTTTAAGGAGATTGCAGATATCAAGACTTCCGATCAGTTAAAGCTTCCTGTGCCAGAGGCGGAATATGAAACAGTGGTGCTGAAACCAACGGAACAGCAGAAAGAAATCGTAGAAAGTCTGGGGGAACGTGCAGAAGTTGTCAGAAACGGAGGGGTAGATGCTTCGGTTGATAATATGCTGAAAATTACCAATGATGGAAGAAAATTGGCATTGGATCAGCGTTTGGTGAACGAATTATTGCCAGATAATCCAGAAAGCAAAATATCAGTCTGTGCAGAGAAAAGTTATGAGATCTGGAAAGGCACGGCAGCACAGAAATCTGCACAATTGATTTTCTGTGACTTGAGTACCCCGAAAGGCGATGGCAGCTTCAATGTTTATGATGACTTGAAGCAGAAATTGATGGAAAAAGGTGTACCGGAAAAAGAGATTGCTTTTATTCATGATGCAAATACAGAAGCAAAGAAGACGGAGCTGTTTGGAAAAGTGAAATCCGGGCAGGTTCGTTTTTTGATTGGCTCAACAGCAAAGATGGGTGCCGGGACCAATGTGCAGGATCGTCTGATTGCGTTGCATCATCTGGATATTGGTTGGAAACCATCTGACTTGGAACAGAGAGAAGGGCGTATTATCCGCCAGGGAAATCATAATAAAAAGGTTCATATCTTCCGATATGTAACAGAATCCACATTTGACAGCTACATGTGGCAGTTGATTGAGAACAAGCAGAAATTCATTTCTCAGATTATGACCAGTAAAGCACCTGTGCGAAGCTGTGAAGATGTGGACGAAGCGGCACTTTCCTATGCAGAGGTCAAAGCTCTTGCAACCGGAAATCCAGCAGTAAAAGAGAAGATGGCATTGGATGTTGATGTGGCAAAATTAAAACTTTTAAAAGCCAACCACATGAATAACCAGTATCGCCTGGAAGATGATATTGCAAGGAATTTTCCACAACAGATTGCAAAACTGACAGAAATCATTGACAGCTACAAGGCAGACATCGCTCATTATTCTGAGCATAAAAGCACAGATCCAGAGCAGTTTACTATGGAGATTGGTGGCAAAGTGTTCACAGAAAAGAAAGAGGCAGGAGCAGCACTTCTGGCGGTATGTAAAGATATTAAAACTGTAGATGCTGCGATGGATATCGGAAACTATCAGGGATTCAATATGAGGATTCAGTTTGATGGATGGAGTAAAGAATTTATATTATCTGTCAAACATGAGGCTGTCTCGAAAGTTCATCTTGGAGCAGATGCACTTGGAAATATTACCCGTATCAACAATCTGTTGGACAGTTATCCAGAGAAGCTTTCAGAAGCACAACAAAGATTGGAAACAGTGTATGAACAGATGGCAAATGCGAAAGAAGAAGTGGGAAAGCCATTTCCAAAAGAAGAGGAGTTGAACCAGAAACTGGAGCGACTGTCAGAGCTAAATGCATTGCTCAATATGGATGAACGGGAAGATGCAGAAGCAGAGGTATCTGAATCAGATGAGAAAGAAGAAAGACCGGCACGTGGTTCTATCCATGAAAAACTGCAGATTTATAAAGAAAAGAGTCAGCGGGAAAGTGAAACTGGCAAGGATAACAGAAAACGGGACTTTGGTCTGGAATAAGAAAACAAGGAAGATGGCATAATCTGACAGAAAGTATGTTCTGTGGGTTATGCCATTTTTCAGAATACAGGAGGAACTTATATGGCAAGAAACAGGATAATAGGTAGAGAAACGCAGAAAATGCAGGAATATACGCAGGAACAGATCAATCAGGCAGAGAGTAGAGGTATAGAAATATCAACAGATGTAAAAGAACAGCTTTTTGAATATGCGAATCTGATCGGCGAGAAAGAGAAAGTTAGGGCTTTGGTAAGAAATCTGGCAGATGCAGTGAGCCAGGCAGATTCAGAAGGTGTAGAGGATTTGCTGGATGACGCAAGAATGGATATTCAGGAACTGCCAGATCCAACCATAGGTAAGCTGGAACTACGTGACTATGGATATATGGAAGAAGATATGGTGCCACTTAGAAAAGAAGCAGCTTTGGATTATCACAGAATGGGTTCTAAGATTTATCGTCTTGGCAGTGCTGGCAGTAAAGGTGAATATGCGAGTAAAGAAATGATACAGGCACATGACGGTTTGTTTGGAATGGAATCGCAGATGTGGGAACGGATAAAAGATAACAACCTAGATTATGCAGAAGAAAATTTAGGAGCATTTCAGGAGCCTATGAGTGTCATTGAGCAGGAAGAAGCACTGAAATTATACGATGCAGGAGCAGATATCTATCTGATCACTAATTTTTCATCACCTATGTATGTCACAGAACGCATGGAAATTGAACGAGGACCGGAGCATTATCAGATGTCTATGACAGAACTGGAGCGTTTCCGTAACCTGGAATGGGAAATGCAGAAATATCCACAGATTCAATCTTTGAAAGAAGCAAATCTGTTGTTAGGAACAAGAAGGACATTTGGAATTTATCAGATTCGGGATGATTTACCGGGAGAAAACTATGCATTTATGAATATGAGTTTTATTGAAAGTCATGGTATGCAGATAAAAAAAGAAGATTATAAGCTGGTCTATGTTGGTGAATTATCAGGAAATATGTCACTGGATGATATTTTTGAAAAGTTCAACATTGACAGACCGGAAGACTTCCGTGGGCATTCCCTGTCTGTCAGTGATATCATAGTTCTGAATGACGGGAAAAAGGTAACTGCTCATTTTGTAGACAGTATCAGTTTTGAACAGCTGGATTCTTTCCTGAATCTGGAAGAACAGGTTCTTAGTGAACTGGCATATGAGGTAGGAGAACGATATTTTGCTATTCAGAGAACAGAAGAAGGATATGATTATTCCTTTTACGATGAAGATTTCCGCTTGATGGATGGTGGCATTTATGAGAATGATGAAATTTCTATTGAAGAAGCGGCGGAGGAACTTTTGGAAGACGAAGGCTGGACGGGAGAACGCATCCGTGGGGATTATGATCAGTTGATGGAAAAAGTAGAAGAAATGGATGAAGCTGTAATGGCAGAGATTCAGAAAAGCCAGGGCGAATATAAGCCATTGGCAAAGGTGGAGGAACTGGAAGAGGCCAATTATAACATGATTGATAATGTACTCAATAATATGCCGCCTAAGAAAGAAGCTTATCTGGAATATTATGCTGCAGAATGTGATGAAATTCATGATATGGGAGCTTATGAGAAAAGCACAGATGTGAAAGAAATCGCAGCAATCTATGAGAAGTACAGAGAAGATCCGGAAAACGCTTATAAAGGCAGTGGAATGGGGATTATTTATCGTGATCCGGAGGATAGCTTGTTTGATGAAACAGAACTGTTGATTGTAATGGGAACAACGATACACGGCGACTTCTTGGATAATGTGCGGTTTTTAAAAGATCAGCCGGTGGTGCGTGAAGGTTTGGAGAAGATTCATAAAGCATTGCCTGATTATAAATATATCCCGATTCAGGATGTGCGTGAGGCAATGTATCCGAAAAAAATGACAACAGAAGAACTGGCAGCAGCATTGGATGAGATTGCGGAAGACTTCGATCCGTATGACTATCGGGACCATGTAGAGCCAGGGCAGGATACCATACAGGAAGTCATGCTGGATCTGCAAAGTGGAAATGTTGGTTCTTATATTTCCTTTCTGAAGGATGTGATTGAAGAAGACTGTGAGCAGTCCGTGTGGGCAGGTGTTTTGCTGGAACGGCTGAAATCCTACGAACCAGATATATCCAAAGAAACAGAGCCAATGGTGTATGTGAATTACTGTGAAAAGCGAGAGCTGATGGAACCACGCTGTCAGAAGCTCTCAGATCTGGATTCCCGTACTGCACAGAAGGATAAGGAATGGTACGCAGACCGTAATCCGAGGACGGATGAGCCGATGGTAACAGCCCAGATGTTTTTTACTATATATTATGCGGAAAAAGGCGATAAAATGCTGCAACATTTCAAAGGGAAAATAGATATTGGAACAGGAAATGGCGGTATTTTAAGTCAGCTGAAACTCCAAAATGAACTGAAACTTACGGATGAAAACTGGATTGGTTATCTGAAAAACAAGGGAAATGAAGAGTTTCAGAAGTGTATGGAAGATCTGACCGATATGCAGAACCATGTGCTGCCATATTTGCAGAGCTTTTGCAGTCTGGAAGAAAAAAATGTGCAGGAAAAGCAGGAACGGCAGGTTGCAGAAAAGCAGGACAGCAGAGTAGAAGCGTCAAGAGCAGCGAATGTGACAAAAGGGGATAATGACAAAGCTGTGAAAAAGGTAGTTTCGAGTATGCAAACAGAAAAGAATAAAGCAACTACGAAGGCAAAGAAGCCATCTATTCATGAACGACTGGAAATCAATAAGAGAAAAATCCAAGAAAAGCAGGGAAAAGATGAGCTGGAGAGAGGAGCTGATCGGGATGTAAGAACGGTATAAATTTATAGAAAGGCACTTGGCTCCGTTTTGGACATAGCAAAAGTGCTGACAGTGACGAACGAAGATGTGCTGCCTGCTTATTTGCAGAGAGTATCTGATTTTGAAGACTGCCTACTTGCAACTTGTACGAAGGCGAATCAGTGTGATGCGATTGTGACAAGGAATAAAAAGGATTTTCTTTCCTTTTGGATTACATTGCTTTCTCCGGAAGAACTGCTGAATATTTATTCGTAAAAATATGTTTTTACAATCGGCAGCAGAAGGAAAGTTGAATGATAACTCCGATCCAGCATACTGCAAAATATAAAAATTTTATAACAAAGTGGAAAACCCTGCGTAGGATCAGAAATGTTCTCACAGGGTTTCATGTATCTAATAAAATATAGAAATTTAGCGGATTTCTGCTAGAATAAGAAAAACTGTTAAAAAAATATCGTACATAGATCAAAAAGACTATATATGGGCGACCTTTTAAAGCCGATTTATATAAAATAGAAGAAAAAAAGGTGGTCGATACCGTGGATATAAAAACAGCGGTCATATATCGTTTAAACGATCTGATTAATCAGAAAGATATCACAGTGAATGAGGCGGCGGTATGTTCTGGCGTTCCTCCTTCGACATTAAAGAATATCTTGTATGGTCAGAGTAAGAATGCTGGCGTAGTTACAATAAAAAAGATATGCGATGGATTGGATGTCACAATACAGGAATTTTTTGCTGATCCCATCTTTGCAGATTTGGAACCCGAACTATAGGAAGAGTAAATGTTCATAGGATTCAGATTCTGCAGGATGGATTTTTTATGAAAAAGGGTTAGGAAAAACTAACTTAGGAGGACATAGATGTATAAAATAGCAATTTGCGATGATGATAAAAATTACAGGGAAAAAATAGAGAAGGTTATAGAAACGGAAGGGATTCTTCCTAAGAGCGAGATACGGTTTTATGAATACGAGTCAGGAAAGGAACTACTGAAAAATGCTGATATTTTGCATGATTTGGTCTTTATGGATATGCGTATGCCCGGATTGGATGGGAATAAATCGGTACTGAAGCTGAGGGAATACAATAGGGCAGCGATATTGGTGTTCTGCTCCGGATACTTTGAGCCGACTTCAGACAGCATCAATATTGGGCAGCCGTTCCGGTATATTATGAAAGACTTGCATGACAGAAGTCTGAAAAGGGAAATCCCTGCGATTTTATCAAAAGTAAAATTGCACTGTGGAGATTCTTCCGTGACGGTTACATCAGCGGGAAGAGTAATTCGTATCTATACGGAAGACATTTTATATATCTGTCTGGCGAAAAGGGGTTGCTCTATATACGTTGCTAGGCAGGGGGAGATAGATGAGATACATTGTAAGGAATCTTTAGGCGATTTATATGAACGTCTGGCCGGAAGGGGATTTGAGTATGCACATAACAGTTATATTGTAAATCTGGCGAAAGTGGAAGGATTGGAAAAGAATGTGGCGCTGCTACAGATGGGAATCCAATTGAATGTTTCAAGGTCGAGAAAAGGTCAGTTTGCTGACGCTCTGATCATGTTTCTTGGGGAAAGGAACGGCATGGTATGATAGTAAGAGATTTTTTGATCTGCCTTCTTCAGATGTATCTGTTGGAAGATCTGGAAAAGAACATGCTTCCATACAGAAGAGAAAACTTTTGGGGAAAATTTCTCGTATATTTTGTCGTAGCGCTGATAATGCTCGGAATCAACCACTTGGAATCCTCAATATTTAATATGGTAATGATTCCGGTAACGTATATGATTGTGTCAATGGTTGTGTTCCGGGGAAATATATGGAAGAAGCTGGTTATAGTATGCTGCTATTATGTGCTGGCAATTATTCCTGAATTTCTCTTTGCAACGCTTACGAATGCGTATGGCGTGACTGGTGCATCTGAGGGTTTTGGGACGGAAATAGAAAAAACATTAGCGCTACTACTGATGAGTACCATGACATTTCTGTTTATTAAATGCATTAATCAGGTAACGAGAAAAAGGGATTATCTGACGATTGAGAATAAAACTTTTACTGTGCTGCTCATGCTGCCAACCGCTACGATCATTATATTAGGATGTGTGTTTTATTCAAATATTTCTTTTGAAGGAATGAACAGGGTTATGGTTCCGGTAGGAGCTTCGCTGCTGCTATTGACGAATATCTTCATTTTCTCAGTGTTTGACCGGTTTGTAGAGAAATCAGAAGAAGTGAAGAAGATGGACCGGCTTTACCAGAAAAGCAGGGCGGAGATTGCTAATTTACAGTATATGAATAAGGTCAATGAGGATAACAGGGCATTCTTACACGATATAAATAAATTCATTTGTACAGTAGCCGGTTTGATGGAAGAAGGAGAAAATCAAGAGGTTAAGGAGATTATGGAACATTTAGGTGTCCGGATTCAGAGCCTTCAAAAAGGTGTGTATTGCGAACACCCGATCTTGAACAGCATCCTGTGCGAAAGGAAATTCCTTGCGGAATCTAAAAATATTTCCTATAAGATTACTCTGGGTAATGATCTCAGGCTGGACTTTCTGGAAGAACTGGATATGATCTCAATCGTAGGTAATCTTTTGGATAACGCACTGGAAGCGGCAGAAAAGACAAAAGATGGCCGATATGTGGAATGCAGGATGTATATGGGAAATGAGGAACATTTCCTTGTTATGGAATTTTGCAACGGGTATGTTGTTCCACTGTTAAAGGACAAGGACCGGTACATAAGCACCAAAAGAGATGCAGACAGTCACGGGATCGGACTGCATACGGTGGGAAAACTGGTTAAAAAGTATGCGGGAATTATGAGAGTGGAGGCCGGAGAACGGGAGTTCTCTGTTAAGCTTATCTTTACAATAAAATAAAGATGTGCAAAAATCGCCCAAAAAGTTACCGTTTTTGCCACGGTAATTGAAAAGAGGGCGATTTTTGTGTAAACTTTCGGAAAAAAGGAGGCTTTGTAACTATGAAAAAAATAATCAGAAAAAACCTGGGAATCAAACTGCTTGGAGCTGTAAACTGTCTTGCACTCTGCTTGACGGCGTATACGGCAAATCTGGCGTGCAACTGGCTGTACTATCAGGAAGATGAGCCGGAAGAAGTTAAGAAAATGAGGAAATTCTAGTGTGGAAAAAAATGGCTGGTCGGCTTTTTGAACTACAAAGCAGGAATGGGATTCTTGAAGAGAAAGACCGCAGGCTGTATGAATATGCTTACGGCGTACTGCTGGGCAGGGTGGTAATATACCTTATCATCGTCATACTTGGCATCATAACGGGGAATTGGATGGAGATGATAGTCTTTTTATTGCCCTTTACTGTTTTAAGGCAGTATGCCGGAGGGATTCATTTGGAAAAGGCAGGGGGCTGCATGGCTGTTTCCGGTATCCTTGTCCTTCTATGCAGTCTGTATCTGGCGTCTGCTCCGGCTGTAATATGGCAAATGCGGATCATATGGTTTGTCGCGGTTGGCGTTATATTTATCATGGCGCCGGTAGATGCCGGCAGCAAGAAGTTGGATGCGAAAGAGAAAAAAGTTTATGGGATGCGCGCGAGGGTAATTTTAGTTATTGAATGCGCGATAGCAGGTGTTTTTTCTGTGATTGGATATTCCCTGATCGTAAACGGGATTATGGTAGCGCATATTGTTTTGGCGTCTGGTTTAATATTAGGATGGACCAAAATTTTTTTTGATAAAGAGTTAGAGTGAACTAATCCATGATAGGAATAAGAAATACCTGGGAAAAGCGTATTGCAAAAGGATGATAAACAGAACAAAAAGAACATGATACAAGAGGAATATAAAAGTGAATTTGAAATTGATAAAAAATACAGAAAATATCAACAAAGAGAAAATAACCTTGTTCTGCCTGCCGTTTGCAGGAGGCGGTGCTTCTGCTTATAACCAGTGGGCGAAAAAGATGCAGGGGAAAGTAACGGTATGCCCAGTTCAGCTTCCGGGAAGGGAAGAACAGATCATGGAGAAACCGTATATAGATATGTCGGTTATGTTAGATGACCTGGAAGAGGCTGTAAGAAAGGTTGTGTACGGACCGTATGCCTTATGGGGACACAGTATGGGTGGGAAGATCGCCTATGAGCTGGAAAAACGGTTGGAGGCAGCGGGATATACTGCAAAATGCCTGTTTATTTCCGGCAGCCGGGTTCCTAGTATTCCGGAGCCAAATCCAATCTATCATCTTCCGGATGAAGAGTTTAAGAGGGAACTGGGGAGATTTGAAGGGACGCCCAAGGAGGTACTGGAGAACCAGGAATTGCTGGATTTCTTTCTGCCTATGCTGCGGGCAGATTTTACCATGGATGAAACGTATTATGACAAGGCGGGAATAGTGCTGCATACGCCTATCGCTGCATTTGGCGGAGAAAAGGACGGAGAAGCGGATGAGAGTGCGATCTTGGAATGGGGAAAGTATACGGACAATGATTTTAACTACCGGATATTTCCGGGAGGACATTTTTATCTGCGGGATTGTGAAGACGAAGTAATAAGTGAGGTCATGAGACTGCTTTAGAGAATGAAAAATGGAGATTAAACGATACGGAGAAAAGGAATTTCTGTCAGCAGACAAACTTTATATCCGTGAAAATGAGATACATATATGGTGTATCCGCTGGCCTGAAATGACAGATTTCTGGAAGAACCATGAATATATCCTGAGTGGGCAGGAATTGGAGCAAGCCGGAAGATTCCGTTTTCCTGAAGACAGGATGCGTTATATAGCCGGGAAGGTTGTCGTGCGGATCCTCTTAAAAAGATACTTAGATATGGAAACGATTGATTTTTCTGTCAATGAACTGGGTAAGCCTTATCATAAAGAAATCGCAGGAAAGCAGACAGTCAATTTTAATATTTCGCATTCGGGGGAATTCATACTGGAGGGATTCGCTGTCGGAATGGATATCGGAGTGGATGTACAGGAAATGGCAGGATGCCCGGATTACAGGGAGATAGCCGGGAATTTCTATACGGCAGAAGAAGCGGAAGATGTAATAAATGAGGGACCGGAACTGTTTTTCCAGTATTGGGCGGCGAAAGAAGCGTATGTAAAAGCGATCGGTATTGGATTGGGAAGAGGAATGGATTTCTTCTCTGTCAGAAACGGGGAAATTACAGAAAAAGGCAGGAAAGGCCAGGGATGGCATTTGTATCCGGTAAAGATTGAGGGATATGCTGCGTATGTGGCGGCGCATAAGAAAGGAGACAAATCAAATGAGTTATAAGAAGGATATGAGCAAATACGAGCATCTGGAAGGATGGGAACGATGCGGCTTTGGAGAGCAGCTTGATAAGTGGGCGGAAAAATATGGAGAAAGAACTGCGGTCACGGACAGCGAAGACGAGATCAGTTATATGGAATTAAAGCAAAAAGCAGATTGTCTTGCGGCAGCTTTTCTGCGTAAAGGGATTTTAAAGGGAGACAAAGTGCTTGTGCAGCTTCCGAATAGGATTTCTTTTGTGATCGTGTTTTTTGCGCTTTCCAAGATTGGGGCGGTGCCAATCATGATGCTGCCGGCCCACAGGGAGGCGGAACTGGAAGGAATTATTGAACTGGCAAAGCCGGCCGCTTATATTGTGGTGGAGAAATATCTGGGATTTTCATATGTGCCGATGGCAAATGCGATGAAAGAGAAATATTCATGTATCCGGCATATATTTGTAGATAGCGAATCCGGGGATATCAGTGGAATGATTGCGGAAACGTGTGGAGAAAATGGAGCATTTCCGGCTGTGGATGGGTATGAAACGGCGGTGCTTTTGCTGTCCGGCGGGACGACAGGGGTTCCGAAACTGATTCCGCGCACCCATACGGATTATATGTATAATGCCCGCATGTCCGCGAAGAGATGCCGCTTGGATAGCAGTGACGTTTATCTGGCGTCTCTTCCGGTAGCTCATAATTTCCCATTATGCTGCCCGGGGCTTTTAGGCACGCTGGACGTGGGAGGAAAAGTTGTGCTTGCGTCTGCGACCAGCCCGGATGATATCCTTGACGCAATTACAGAGGAAGGTGTCACGATAACGGCATTGGTTCCTGCTATGGTTACTGTGTGCATGGAAATGCTGGAATGGGATGAAAATTATGATATATCCAGCCTGCGGATTTTGCAGGTGGGCGGCGCAATGCTGGAAGATTCCCTTGCGGATAAGATCATTGAAGAATGGCCGTGTAAACTGATGCAGGTATTTGGTACGGCGGAGGGGCTACTGTCCTTTACTAGCCCGGAGGATGAAGGTTCCCTGATCGCAAGATGTCAGGGAACTCCGGTGTCTCCAGCGGATGAAGTGAAGATTGTGGATGAAGAAGATAAGGCCGTACCGGAAGGAGTTTTTGGGGAATTATTATCCAGAGGCCCGTATACGATTGATGGTTATTATATGGCGGAGGAAGCGAATAAAAAGAGCTTTACGCCGGACGGATTTTACCGGACGGGCGATAAAGCTATGTGGACGAAAGACGGAAGGTTACGTTTGGGCGGGAGGATCAAAGAGCAGATTAACCGCGCCGGAGAAAAGATCATGCCTTCAGAGATTGAAGCTTACCTTTGCAGGCATTCGAAAATCAAAGAGGCAGCCGTTGTCGGCGTTCCGGATGAAACCCTTGGAAACCGGATATGTGCATTCCTTGTGACCGATGATGAAGCCGGGATCGATTTACAGGAAATCCACAGGTTCCTGCGGGAAATAGGCATTGCGGCGTATAAAATGCCGGATCAGATAGAACGGGTAGAGACATGGCCGCTGACCAGCGTAGGAAAAATAGATAAGAAAGCATTAGAACGGATGGCGCAGGAAAAATAGAAGGAGACAGAATCATGGAATATATAGAGATAAAGGAACAGATCAAACAAAAGCTGCCGGTAGCCAGAGATTTGGGGGATTCCGAAAATCTGCTGGAGCTTGGGCTTTCATCCCTGACGATCATGCGTCTGGTAAACCAGTGGAGAAAACAGGGGGTTAAGGTTTCATTCGGTTCATTGATGGAAAATCCTACCCTTGAAGGCTGGTGGGCGCTGATCCAGCGCAGCATGAAGAAAAAAGCGGGCAAAAAACGGGCGCAAGAATCTAAGATAACGCCGGAAAAGGATATGAAACAGCCGTTTCCTTTAACAGACGTACAGTATGCATATTGGGTTGGCAGGGATGAAGAACAGGCTCTTGGAGGAATAGACTGTCATGCGTATTTAGAGTTTGATGGGGGAAATATAGATCCGGAGCGTCTGGAAAAAGCATGGAATGTGCTGCAGTATCATCATCCCATGCTGCGTGCCTGCTTTTTGGAAGATGGGACACAGAAAATCCTGGATAAGCCGTATTGTGAAAAAATAAAGGTTCATGATTTTTCACGGATGTCATCTGAGGAAGCAGAGGTAATGGCAGTATCTGTCAGAGAACGTTTATCCCATCGGAAGCTAAAGATCGAGGAAGGCGAAGTGGCAGGAATAGAGCTTACGCTTTTTCCTGAAAATAGGGCACGCATGCACGTGGATATGGCACTTTTGGTTGCCGATGTACAGAGTTTGCAGATCTTATTGAGGGATTTGGCGGCTGCCTATCGCGGAGAAAGCCTTCCGGCAGAATCAAAAGGGTGGAATTTTGCTTCTTATCTGGAACGGCAAAAAGAGGAAGATAAGGAAGAGAGAAACAATGCAGAAGGATACTGGAAAAAACGCTTGGAACATTTGCCGAAAGGGCCAGGCCTGCCACTGGCAAAACGGCCGCAGGAAGTGACAAAGACTGTATTCAACCGCAGGATTGTAAGGATTGGCAAGGAAGAGTGGGCTCATCTGCAAGTACGGGCAAAGGAATACCAGACAACTCCGGCAATGGTTCTTCTTACTGCATATGCGACGGTTTTGGAACGGTGGAGCAGGAATCATCGTTTCCTTATTAATATTCCATTGTTTAACCGGAAAACAGAGCAGCAGGGATTGGAAGACGTGATAGCAGATTTCACTACACTGTTATTGCTGGAGATTGACTGCGAAGGGAATCCGACGTTTGCAGAATTGCTAGACAGGATCCAGAAGCAGCTCCATGAGGATATGAAGTATACGGCATATTCTGGCGTGCAAGTCCAGAGAGACCTTGCACAGATGTATGGAGACGCATCGGCAGTGGCGCCGGTTGTTTTTGCCTGCAATCTGGGAACGCCGTTGGTAAATGATACGTTCCGGAAAGAACTGGGGCAGTTTTCCTATATGATTTCCCAAACGCCGCAGGTGTGGAATGACTTCCAGAGTTATGAAGATGAAAATGGCGTACAGCTTACATGGGACAGCGTGGATAAGTTATTCCCGGAGAATATGATCCCGGATATGCTGGAGTGTTTTGAGAATCTTCTGCATGAATTGGGAAAGAAGGACTGGAATCAGCGATTTGATGTGCTTCCTGAAAAAAGAAAAAGAGAAATTGAAGATACAGCGCGTACAGGAGTGCCGGAGCGTGTGGAATGCCTGCATTGGGCTGTTATGAACCATGCGGAAGTTTGCCCGGAAGATATTGCGCTTATTGATGCGGGAAGCGGAAGATCGGTTTCCTATGGGGAATTAAAAGCACGGGCGACAGCAGTGGCGGCAGGGATTTCAGAAAAGGATATTAAGGGAGTCCCAGTTGCACTTACCCTGCCGCGCGGGATAGAACAGATCGAGGCGGCATTAGGAATTTTGCTTTCCGGAAATTCATACCTTTCGGTCAGCTTAAGCCAGCCTAAAGATCGGAGAGCGTTAATCCATGAGAAGACGGGAGTCCGCTATGTGGTCACGAATCGGGAATTATCCGAAAAACTGGACTGGCCGGAAGGTACGGAAATCCTTGTGATGGAAGGTATGGAAGAGGGACAGGAAAATGTGAGACTGCCAGAGGTGTCGCCGAAGGACAGCGCCTATATCATCATGACGTCAGGCTCTACAGGTGTTCCGAAGGGTGTAGAGATTGCGCATGAAAGCGCATGGAATACGGTTCAGGATATTAATGAAAAGTACCATGTGACAAGTGCAGATCGGGCGCTGGCTGTATCAGCTATGGATTTTGACCTGTCGGTATATGATGTTTTTGGAATTTTAGGCGCAGGAGGAACATTGGTATTGCTTCCAGAGCAGGAGAGAAGGAATGCGGATTACTGGCTGGAACAAGTGTTGAAATATCAGATTACCGTTTGGAATTCAGTGCCGGTGCTTCTGGATATGCTTTTGATACGGGCGGAATCCATGAAACAGAAACTGCCGATCAGGGCGGTTATGCTTTCCGGAGATTGGATTGGGATGGATCTCCCGCAGAGGGTTGCGGCATGGACAGAGGATTGCCAGTTTGTCGCTATGGGAGGAGCTACAGAGGCAAGTATCTGGTCCAATTATCAGAATGTTACCCTGCCGATGCCGAAAAACTGGAAATCTATTCCTTATGGAAAGCCACTCAGATATCAGGCATATCGTGTTGTGGATGAGTATGGAAGGGATTGCCCTTACTGGGCAGAAGGCGAACTCTGGATTGGCGGTTTTGGTGTAGCAAAAGGATATAGGGGAGATTCTGCGCTTACGGGGCAGAAATTTATCACAGATCAGTATGGAAGATGGTATCGGACCGGAGATCTCGGAAGAATCTGGGATGATGAGACAATTGAATTTTTGGGAAGAAAAGACCATCAGGTAAAGATCCGCGGACACAGGATTGAATTGGGAGAAATTGAACATGCGATTCAGGAGTTTCCGGGTGTGGCTCATGCAGTTGTTGATACAGTTAGTGATGGTCATGGCAATAAAACGCTGGCTGCTTATATCGGAGCGCCGATACAGGAAGATTCTAAAGTTACAACGTATTTGTACGGCACAGATATCTTTGGCAGGGGCTGGAAAGAACTGAAGGATGATGTCAGCAATTGGCAGATGCAGCAGGAACGGAAGACAGCATACAAAAATTTCCTTGCCTATGCAGACCAGAGATGTGTACAGCTTATGCTGGAGACACTCATAGAGTTAGGCGTTTTTGTATCAGAGAAGGAAGTCCTTTCGCAGAAGGAAATTTTTGAAAAAGGGAGCATTACGGAAACACAGAAGAATACTGTGGCAAGATGGTTGGAAATTTTAAAGAAGGAAGGAATCCTGAGAGAAGAGGACGGCAGACTATCGCGTACCGGGAAGGAAGTAGCTGTACCGGAAAAAGCTGGAGATGCGGAAACGTATTTTAAGAAACTGAAGCCGTATCTGAAGCATATGGTTACTGGAAATGAAGTTCCGCTGGACGTATTCTACCAGAAAGAGCCGGCTTTGGCTCCGAATATGCTGCTTCGGAGGATTCCGGGCTGCGAGGAAACAGTGGAAAGACTGGTGCAGGGATTAAGGCTTCTGGCAGAAGAACGCAGAAAAGAGCCACTCCAGATTATAGAAATTGGTACAAGGGACACTGCAATTACAAGACAGTTTTTGAATGCACTGGAAGATGTAAGCGTGGCTTATACATATGCGGATTCTTCAAAATATTTTCTGCAGGAAGCAGAGAAAGAACTTGCGAGATATGAGAGAGTCGAGTTTGAGATGCTGAATCTGGAAGAAGGCATGGATAAGCAGCAGATGTCCTTGCATAGTTATGACGTTGTGATATCGGTAAATGCTTTACATAGAAATATTGATGCTGCGGATGCGGTAAAGAAAGTAGCGGAATTACTGAAGCCAAACGGAATATTGCTGATGACTGACCTTGTGGTAAGGACATACCTTCAGGAACTTACAGCGGCTTTTTTGGAAAATGGTTTTGCGGATATTCGGGACAAGAGAAGAGAAGCAGGGCTGGTTACCCCGGATTGCCTGCTGTGGAGAGAATGTTTATCAGAGGCAGGAATGGGCGAAGACTGTGCTGTGACAGAGAGATATGGAAGATGTATATGCTGCAGCAGACAGCAGGCGTCTGTCCTGTCCTATCATAATGGAGCACTAAGGGAATATCTGTTAGAAAAACTGCCGGAGTATATGGTTCCACAGAACTATCATTTCATGGAGCAGCTCCCAACATTGTCCAATGGGAAGATTAACAGGAAGCAATTGCGGGAAGATTTTAAAGAAGAAACTGCGGTTATCCGATTTTCAAAGGCAACGACAGAAACAGAAGAAAAGATTTTAGATATCTGGAAACAATTATTTGGATATGAAAATATCGGAATTGAAGATAATTATTTTAGCCTTGGGGGAGACTCGCTGATTGCCACAAGGTTGATCTCGGAAGTACAGAAAACCTTCGGCTGCAAAATAACGATCAGTACGATTTTTGAAAATCTGACCGTAAAATCTCTGGCAAAAGCTATTGAACAGTCCGAACAGAAAGAAGAAGATACACTGCAGATCAAACCGAATCTGGAGGAAGCATATCATCCGTTCCCATTAACCGATGTGCAGTATGCTTACTGGCTTGGCAGAAGCGGATTGTATGAATTGGGAAATGTTGCAACGCACTGTTATTTTGAACTGGATGCAGACGGTCTTGATACTGAGTGCGCAGAGACGGCATGGAATCTGTTGATACAGAGGCATGGGATGATGCGTGTTATTATCCAACCGGATGGTATGCAGCGCATACTGGAGAATACTCCCCAGTATCATATTGACGTGACGGATATCCGACAATTGGAAGTGACAGAAAAAGAAAAGGCATTGGATGAAAAACGGGCAGAGATGTCTCATCAGGTAATTCAGACAGATGAATGGCCTCTGTTTGATGTGCGAATTACAAAAATAGAGGACCAGAAGCATAGGATCCACATCAGCTTTGACAATATAATCTTTGATGGCTGGAGTATGTTCCATCTCTTAAATGAATGGGCAGAAGTATATCGGAATGGAAACGCAGAAATGCCGATCACTTTGTCTTTCCGGGATTACGTTCTGGGGCTTGAGCAGATAAAGTCTACATCTGCTTATGAGAAAGATAAAAAATATTGGGAAGAACGGGTGGAAACTTTTGCGAACGCACCGGATCTGCCACTTGCAAAGAACGAAAGCCAGATTACAGAGCAGCGTTTCTGCCGCCGGAGCGCAAAACTGTCACAGAAAGAATGGCAGTCTGTAAAGGACGCGGCGAGAAGACTGGAGGTAACGCCTTCTGTTCTTTTGATGAGCGCTTATGCGGAGACCCTCCGCTTGTGGAGCAGCAATACGGATTTTACGCTCAATTTGACACAGTTTGACCGGAAACAATTGCATCCGGAAGTGAACGATCTGATTGGAGACTTTACAACCCTGACATTGTTGGAGATAAAGAATGCAGGGAATAGTTTTGCGGAAAGGACAAAAGCAATTCAGAAGCAGCTTACAGAAGATCTGGAGCATACAGCTTATAGTGCAGTTGAACTGGAGCGCGAACTAAAGAAAAAGACTGGAAATATGCGGGGCGCTATTATGCCGGTAGTGTTTACCAGTGGTCTTGGCGTGGAGCAGTGGAATGAGGGAAAATGGCTTGGAAAACTGAATTATAACATTTCACAGACACCGCAGGTGTGGCTGGATCATCAGGTGGTTGAAATGGATGGCAGCTTATGCCTGTTCTGGGATTCTGTAGATGAATTGTTTTATCCGGGAATGTTGGATGAGATGTTCCGGGCATATACTGGTCTGCTTCATACGTTGGCAGTTCATCCGGAGATCATGCAGGAAAAAACGGCAAGTCTGGTAACAGCGAAAATTTCAGAAAAACGGCGTCAGGCGAATGAAACGGCGGTTGAATTTGAAGAGAAAACGCTGGATAGATTATTTTTGGAGGCAGTAGACAGGTTCCCGGATAAGGAGGCGCTGGTAACGGGTAGCAGACGGATGACATATCGGGAAATAAAAGAAGAAGCGTTTTATATTTCCGAGCAGTTGCGGAGCATGGGAATAAAAAAACAAGAGACTGTAGCTGTATTTATGGAAAAGGGATGGGAGCAGGTGGTTGCTGTTTATGGAATCCTATTTGCCGGAGCTGCATATCTTCCGATAGATATCCATAATCCAAAGGAACGGGTAGAAAAGATTCTCCGTGACAGCGGGACAAGAATCATTCTTGTGCAGAATCAAGCGGATGATCATGATGCGGAATGGCTGCGGAAATGGAACTGCGTTTCTTTGTCCGGTCTGAAAAATGAGACTGAAATCAAAATGCAGGAAAATAAGCCAGAAGATCTTGCTTATGTAATCTATACGTCTGGAACGACAGGGATGCCGAAGGGAGTAATGATTAGCCACCATAATGCAGTCAATACGATATTGGATATCAATGACCGTTATCAGATTACAGAACAGGATACGGCGTTTGGAATCTCCAATCTTCATTTTGACCTGTCTGTTTATGATGTTTTTGGCATTTTAGGCGCAGGTGGGAAATTGGTTCTTCCGGATCCGGAATATGGAAAAGATCCAGCGCATTGGATTCACTGGTTGAATCATGAGAATATTACCCTATGGAACAGCGTGCCAGCTTTTGTAGAAATGCTGGCAGAATATGAGGAATATCAAAGGCAGGTAACTTCACAATCGCTGCGGTTAGTAATGATGAGTGGTGACTGGGTTCCTGTTTCACTTCCGGGGAGAATCCGTAATCTGTTCCAGAATGTTGAGATTGTTGCTCTTGGAGGAGCAACAGAAGGCAGTATCTGGTCTAATCATTTCGAGATTCCAGAGGTTGTGCCGGAAGATTGGAAGAGTATTCCGTATGGGAAACCGCTTGCAAACCAGAAGTATTATGTTCTGGATCAGAATATGGAAGATTGCCCTGACTGGGTACCGGGAACACTTTATATTGCCGGAGATGGCATTGCACAGGGATATTTAAACGATAAAGAAAAAACAAAGGAAAAATTTGTTGTCTTAGATAGAACTGGAGAACGGCTGTATTGTACCGGAGATATGGGACGGTATTGGAATGATGGTAATATTGAATTTCTTGGGAGATTGGATAATCAGGTGAAAATAGGTGGACATCGTATTGAATTAGGAGAACTTGAAAATGCGTTGAATAGTATTCCCCAAATCAAAGAGTCAATAGTAGAGGTAATAAACAAAAAATACTTAATAGCCTTTATTTGTTTCGATAAAATGAAATATGTCAAAATTGATGAGGATATATTTTGGGAAAATGGAATAAATGAACTAAAAAAAGAATTTGTAAAGAATGAGGAAGAGATATTTATAAATTCTTATGGAAAATCCTTAGAAAAAATATCCGCAATGATAATATTTCAAACATTTATAGAAATGGGTGTAAAGGAAAACTGCGAATATACATCAAGAGAATTTGCAGAACTTCTCAACGTTAATCTTGAATTCCAAAATCTTGTAAAGAAATGGATAGATATTTTAATAGATGAAGGAATGATGGTTAAGACAAATTTAGGCGTTATAATTTGTCGAAGAGATGAATTTGAGTATGATTTATACAGGGAAATGCAAGAATGCCAAGAAAAGGAAAGGGTATTAAAACTTTATAAGGAATTGAAAGAGAATATACCAGCAACAATTACCATTTTACGCAACAAATATGCTGACGTAGAAATAATAAGCAAGGGGGAATTTAAAGCATTACCAGTAGTTTTGGAAGAAATTAGCCCACTCGATAAAACGATGAAAGATGTGTTGTTTTCATTATATAAAATGAGTTTACAGATTACGGGAACTGACTCTTCTGTTTTGGAAATTGGGAGTAGGATGAGAAGTAATACCAAAAGATATATGGATGTGCTAGGAAATGGTGGAGAATTCTATTACTTGGATGAATCAAGCGAGTATATAGATAAGGCATTAGAGATAGCTGGAGATGTGAACAGACTGAAAAGTATAACTTATGATTTTAAGGAACCTTATCTTTATATTGGAGAACTTCGCCATAAAATGGACATAATAGTAGCAGACAATACACTTCATAGAAGCTATGATATTGAATTGACATTATCCAATTTCAAAGAAATGCTAAAATCTGGTGGCATTCTTTTATTTAAGGAATATACCATTCCTAATAGATTGATTCTAAATTCAGTAGCGTTATTAGAAAAAGGATTCTCAATGATACAAGATCTTCGCAAGGGTACATGTATGCCGCTTTTGTCAGTTGATAAGTGGAAGGAGTTGTTGAAAAATGCTGGATTCGATAACATTATGAGTTTTAGATTAACCGCCGAAAATGCGAAATGTGGAACTGGAGAAACGATATTTATAGCAAGGAATCATGAAGAAGTGAATTTTATAAGTGAAGCAGAGATTATTGAGAGGCTAAAAAATATTGTTCCAGAATATATGATTCCTAAGAGAATATATGAAGTTGTCAAAATTCCGTTGTCTGCCAATGGAAAAGTAAATAGAAATAAATTACTCAATTCTATAAAGCAAACGGATTTTGATGAAAAAGATGAGAAACAAGCAGAGATAAATATGACAAATTTTGAAAAAAGTGTTGCTTCAGTGTGGCAAACTATACTTGAAAAAGATATTTTGGATAAGGATTCAAATTTTTTCCAAAACGGAGGAGACTCTTTAAAAGCTATCAGACTTGTAAACGCTTTAAAGGAAGAGTTAGGTATAGAGCCTAAAATTAGTTGGCTTTTTGAAGCACCAACTATTTCAGAATTTGCAGCACGAATTCAGCAGGAGATGGACTCAAACAATTATATGGAGGATGATGGCGAAATATAATAGGAGGGCGTAAAAACTATATGAAGAATATTATTGTTTATGGTAGTCGGTTTGGACAATTTTATCTTGAAGCGCTAAAGCGAATGAAAGGAATAAAGATAGTAGGTTTATTAGCCAAAGGAAGTGATAGGAGTTATGAATGCGCAAGATATTATAATATTCCTCTATATACTTCATTAGATGAAGTAGAAGAAAGGGTAGATGTTGCTTGTGTTGCTGTGAAAACAGGGGCACTAGGAGGCGAAGGCGCTAATATAGCAAAACAATTATTGAGAAAAGGAATAAATGTTCTGTTGGAGCAGCCAGTTCATTATAAAGAATTGGGGGAATGCTATAAGATTGCGCAAAATCAAAAAGTGTATTTTGGGGTTGGTAACTTGTATTTGAACCTACCTGCAGTTCAAAATTTTATACGTAATGTCCATATAGTTAGTAAGACAGAAAAAATAGCATATATTAATGTTGATTTAGCGACTCAGGTTTCCTATCCAGTAATTAGTATTTTGGGCGAAGTGCTTCAGACACTTCGCCCATGGGAGAATGTGGGAAGTATATGCGGTCATGTGCCCTTTCAGACGGAAACTGTAAAGATTGGAGATATTCCAATAAGTTTCAGAGCACATAATGAAATCGAAAAAGAAAATATAGATGGATTTTTACATATGCTGTTTCGGATTAGTGTTGGATTTGCAGGTGGACAATTGACATTGTTTGATCCTGATGGTCCTGTTATTTGGAATCCTAGAATTCATTTCCCGGATGAAAATATTATACCAGGGCGATTAGAATTCCATTCACCTTTAAATATGGATGAACAGAATTCATTTATATTATATAGTAGCGAGAAGAAACAAAAAATGATTTTTAAGGATGAATGGCCTTGTGCAATTGCAAAGGATATAGAAAAAACTGTAGTGGAACCGACAGAACCAACTCTTCAATATATACAAAGGATTTTGAATAATAGTCATGCTTGGCAACTTTTAATGAAAGGACTGGGATATCCTGAGATTGTTTCGGGGAGTTTTTATAGTTACTATCCGTCAGAAAAACTTTTGAGAGAAAGTACCTCTTTGTTTGAAAAAAGCAGTGCCTTGCTTGGTGGTATGGCAGTATTTAATAATATGTGTCTAAAAACAATGTATTATTATTTGCAGCAGAATATCAAAGAAGTAAATAAAGGATATACGAGTGATGAACTGATAGAACGAATAGGAGTGAAAGCTGATTTTGTTCCCATAATACATCGTTGGCTTCATGTGCTTAATTCTAATAGCTATATAAGAAATGAAGAAAAAGAATATTATTTTGAGAAAAAAATGCATTATTCAGAACTTGAAAAAATTTGGGTGGATGGTAAAAACGTTTGGGAAAATGCAAATTTAGGAACTATATCCACATATGAATATTTTAAGAATAATGCTTTAAAACTTAACTATATCATGAAAGGGGAATTAAATCCTACATTACTATTGTTTCCGGAAGGTCAGATGTATGTAGCGGATGATTTGTATTCAAAGACACCAATTTCAAGTTATTATAATCAAATGATTTCTGATTATGTTAAAAGTGAATGTGAACTGCGTGAAGGATGTAGACTGTTGGAATTAGGAGGAGGAACGGCTTCAACAGCCAAGCCTATTATCGAAAAAATAAAATTTCTTAGTGTAGAAGAATATTTTTTTTCTGATATTTCAGATTTTTTTGTAAATCGTGCTAAAGAGTTATTCTCAGGAATTCGGTTTATTGAATATTTAAAAATAGATATTAATAATGATTTTGTTAGCGATAAAATAAAGGAGGATAGCGTAGATATAGTAATTGCAGTAGGTGTGCTGAATAACGCAAAAAATATAGAAGTTACTTTAAAAAACATCAAAAAAGTTTTAAAAAAAGATGGAAAGGTAATTATCGTAGAAGCAATTGGTGAATCTGTTCAAATGTTAATATCCCAAGCTTTTATGATGCAAGAGCCAGATGATGCAAGAGCCGAAAAAAATGAAACTTTTTTAAAATTATATCAATGGCACGAACTGTTTCAGAAAGTTGGATTTGCTGTCGAAAAAAGTTTGCCAACTATTGATTCTGAACTGTGCGTGTATAATCAAAAGGTATTTGTATTAAGTTGCCAGTTGGAGGATAAATATAGTGGAAGTAAGTAAATTGATTCAAAATATGCGGGAACAAGGAATTGGTATTTGGACTGAAGGTGGGAAAATACGTTATTTAAAAAAGGATGGGAAATTAGATGATGATATAAAAAATATTTTGATTTATAACAAAAAGGAAATTATAAGTTATTTTGAAGAAGAAAGGGAGCGTTTCGATAAATTTCCACTGACGGATATTCAAATGGCTTATTTGTTAGGGCGAAAAAATTCTTTCGAGTATGGGGATGTGGCAAGTCATCTATATTTAGAACTGGATTATCCGGCCTTGGATTCTGTAAAAGTACAAAAGATTTGGAATCAGTTAATTGACAAGCATGATATGTTGAGAGCTATTGTTTTAGAAGATGGGACTCAAGAAGTATTAAGAGATGTGGCAGAATATCCCATATATATATCTACAAAATGTGAAGAAATACGCAGCAAATGGTCTGATAAATACTATAATACTGAAACGTGGCCTATGTTTGATATTGGTGTAACTGAAGACAAAGAAAAAACTACATTGCATTTATCGTTTGATTTTTTGATTGCAGACTGGGCAAGTATTTGGACATTATTAATAGAATTTGAGACAATATACTACAATAAGGGTAACGGGGATGAAAAGTGTGCTATTTCATTTCGAAATTATGTACTTAATGAGATGGGAATGAAAAACAGTAGTCGATATCGTAGAGATAAAGAGTATTGGAAAAATAGACTGGATATAATTCCTGAAGCGCCAGTTCTCCCGATGCGATCGAATGCTGAAAAAAGTAATAAATTTATTCGTATGGCAAGGAAATTATCGGCTGAAGACTGGGAAAAAATAAAGTTTTTTTCAAGTCAAAATAGTGTGACGCCTACAGCGACTGTGCTTTCTATATTTGCTTTGTGTATTGAACGCTGGAGTGTAAACAAAAAATTTTCATTAAATCTAACTACACTCATAAGAAATAACAAATATACGGGTATTTACAATACTATTGGAGACTTTACTAGTGTAGATGTTTTAGAAATTGATTTAAGTGAGAAAATAATATTTGCTGATTTTGTAAAAAATGTAAATAAACAAATTTTTGAAGATTTGGATCATAGCTCATATTCTGGGATCGAAGTGATTCGCGATTTGCGAAAGAGAAGAAAGAATCCGATGCTTTTATTTCCTATTATTTTTACAAGTTCTATTGGATTGATAAAAAACGATGGGATGGTTGGGAAAGTTAATAATAATGGAATCAGTCAGACGCCGCAGGCTTTCTTAGATTGTCAAGTTATGGATAATGAAGAAGGTTTATTTATTAATTGGGATATCCGAAACGGTATTTTTGAAGAAGGAGTTATTCAAGATATATTTTGTACCTTTTTAACATATTTGAAAAAAATTTCGGAATCCGTTGAATTTTGGAATCAACAAGCAAATGTAGAATTACCTGAAAAGCAAATGGATCAAAGAAAGAATGTAAATAGTACTTTTAAAGAGATAAAGATGGATACTCTGCAGAACCTATTTCTGAAGAGTGCTTTAGAAATGCCGAAAAAAACAGCAGTCGTGGATGAATGTGGAGAACATACATATGAAGAACTATTGTGGACTGCATATGGAATAGCAGATGAATTGCAGAAATGCAGTTGTAAAGCAGGTGACTATGTTGGAATCAAATTGAATAAGAGTTTTTTTCAGATTGCGAGTGTTTTGGGAACTTTGTTGATTGGAGCAGCATTTGTTCCGATAGACAATGACCAACCAGAAATTCGTGCAGATAAAATACTGGAGATAGCAAAAATCAAATGCTTAATTGGAGAAAAAGAAGAAACTCATAAATATAGAGAAAAATATAAATGGATTGACAAAGACAGTGTTATTTTAAAAAAGAGTTATGATGAGATTGTTAATGCCAACTTTGATGATGTGGCATATGTGATTTTTACGTCTGGATCCACAGGTGAACCTAAAGGGGTAGTTATCGAGCAGCAAGCTGTTGTAAATACGATTATAGATATAAATGAAAGATTTCAGGTAAAAGATAAAGACAGTATTCTGGCGCTCTCACAATTACATTTTGATCTTTCTGTTTATGATATTTTTGGAATGTTAGCTACAGGTGGAACAATAGTAATACCAGAAAAAGTTAGATATAAAGATCCGTCTTATTGGCTTATGTTGGTAGAGAAGTGGAATATCACAGTTTGGAATTCTGTGCCCGCCTTTATGGAAATGTTTGTAGACTATCTTGAACGATTCTATAAAGGAGAAAAATTGTCAATTAACAAAATATTGTTGTCAGGTGATTGGATACCAGTAAAGTTGCCAGAAAAAATTTGCAGATTCTTAAAAGACGTTCGAATATATTCACTAGGAGGGGCTACGGAAGCTAGCATATGGTCTATTTATCACGAGTGCAAAATGGGTGAATCATATAATAGTAGCATACCGTACGGTGTTCCTTTAAGTAACCAAGGTTTTGAAGTGCTGGATGCAAATATGAAACCATGCCCAGATATGGTACAAGGAGAACTATATATAACAGGAAAAGGGTTAGCAAAAGAGTATTTGGGAGATGTTTCTAAAACACAAAGTAGCTTTTTTTGGTTAAATAATAAACGAATATATAAAACCGGGGATTTCGGCAGATATTTAAGGAACGGAGAGATTGAGTTTTTAGGACGCAAAGATTCCCAAATAAAAATTTCGGGGCATAGAATTGATACCGGGGAAATAGAAAATGCAATTATGGATTGCTGCTCGGGGAAAAACTGTTGTGTAACAACAGTAGATTGGAATAATGAACCAAAGTTGGTTGCGGTAATTGTTCCAAAAGAAGATGAAAAAAAAGATGAAAAGAGTGTACGGGAAGCATTGAAGCGATACTTACCTCAGTATATGATACCGTTTTTTTTGCAATTTATTGATGAAATACCATGTACTTCAAATGGTAAAGTCGATAGACAGGCAATTCGGAAACTCTTTATTGATAAAAGGGATGATAAGATTCAACATAAAAGATGGGAATTAGAAAATTTAATAGACAAAGAAATTTATTCGATTTTAATCAGTGTCTTAAAGGTTGATGCATTATATCCAGATGATAATCTATTTGAATTAGGGGCAGATTCCTTATTAATGGCACAGATTGCGGGCAGAGTAAAAGAAATTATAGAGCAAACTAAAACATCCGTCACTTTTGATGAGATTCTACGCCAAATATTGAATAATCCTACGGGGGAAGCAATAACAACCTTTGTAAAGAGCAAGCAGAACATTCTAACATCTGAGAATGTACGAACTGATGATTTTAGAATTATAGAGAAAACTGCGAAGGATACAGTATATATTTTTTTCCATACGGCATTAGGAACAACTAATTGTTATCGCTTTGTAGAAAAGGAATTACGAAAAGAGGATTTGGGAGATTTTCTATTTATAAATGTAGAAGATGTAGAATGGTATTATTCAATACAATATCATGAATTAGTTGATAGAATTACAGACGAGTATGTTCGGAAAATAGAGCAACTTCACTATAAAAATATTAATCTTATTGGATATTGTCTTGGAGGTATTCTTGCATTAAATGTAGCTGTAAAATTGCTGGAGAAAGGAATCGAAGTAAATAATCTGTTTGTTATAGATAGTTATCCTGTTTCCGGGAAGGTAGAGGATCAATTTATAGATGAAGTGATCTTTTTGCCTAACTATCAATTAATGCTTTCGGAGGTTCTGGAAGATGTCGATGACTTTAAGGTAATGGAATTTATTACAGAAGTGAGGAAAAGAAATAATGGTAATATACCTCAAAATACTTTCTTTAACATTATAGAGAAAGATACCAAAATGAAAAACAATAGTGGTCTTTGCGAATTTGTTAATAGTACAAAAGAAAAAAGATTTGAAGCCTACGCAAAAGCCATTGAGAAAAAAACTTGCATTAACGTGAGTGCTGAACTGCTAGAAGCAACATTTGAAATTTATCAGCATGGATTTAAAGGTGCAAATGTAGAATTACCTTTTTATAGTGGGGATATTTGTTATTTATCAGCATGTGAAGAACAAAAATATTTTTTTGCAGATAAAAACCAAAATTTAGAAATGTGGAACGATATATGTCTTGGGGAATTTGAAGTGATAAATGTTCCGGGAAATCATGTTACATGCATTCATAGTGAGGAAAATGCCACATTGCTAGCACAAATAATTATAGAGAGGAATATAAGAGGATGAAGAAGAATATAGGAATTCTTGGAGCAACAGGTTTGGTAGGATCATCTGTGTTATCTGCGTTACAAGGGAAAGGGTATGCTTTACTTATAGGGGCACGTAATCAATATAAACTTCAGTGTTTGAAAGAAGAATTTTCAACAGAGAATATAGAAATTATACAGATGGATGTATTTATTCCGAAACAAGTTGAAATGTTCTGTTCGCAATGCGATGTAGTCATTAATTGTACATCTCCCGCATCTATAGTTGGGACAAGGATAGTTCGAGAGTGTATTAAGCAAGGGAATGATTATATTGATCCATTTGGAGAAGGAGATGTCGAGAAATATATTGTTGATAATAAAAGTAT